>NZ_SMKP01000149.1:0-27102 GCF_004349015.1 Nonomuraea diastatica | reverse complement strand
CCCGGCTGCCCAGCACCACGCTGTCCGCGGACGCCGACTCACCGATCAAGGCGTCGATCACGTTGCCGGGCAGCAGTTCCGTGGTCACCTCGACGTCGCGCGTCAGGTCTCGCGCCCGATCGGCCGCCGCGGCCAGCGTCCCGGCACAGTGCTTCGTCCCCTCACCCCCATAACGCCCTTGCTCGCACACGTGCACGACCCGCAGACCCAGCCCTCTGCGCTGGGCGTCGGCGGCGGCCCACTCCACGGCCGCCCTCGCCGGTACGGACCCGTCCACGCCGACCACGACGTGTCTGGACATCACGCACCTCCTCCGCTCTCCTCCAGTCTCGCGCGGCGTCGGCACCCAGTGCAGGGAGTCAACCCCGAACCGGCAGCACCGGTGATCAGGCGTTACGTGTGAAGCGGGTCCGCCGCCACGGTCCCATGGCCCTGGGTGAGGACGGCGCGGCAGGCGGACACGATCAGCTCGTCCACGGACGACGGCGGCGATCGCCGGCCCACCAGGTGGCGCCGGACCGCGCCATAGGGGACGTCGACCACAGCGAAGAGCAGCCGGTCGCGGTTGATGCCGGAATGCGCGGCGAAATCGTCCAGCGCCGCCGCCACCCGGGTGTCGCACTGGTCCAGATCATGACCGAGCTCGGCGGGCCATCGCGCGGCCAGGTCCTCGCGACGGTGCAGGAGGAGCAGCGCCGCCTCGGCGGGATGCTCACGGCACCAGCGCGGGACGTGCAGCGCGGCGGCCTCGGCGGCGCCGGTCGCCAGAGCAGAGAGGAACCCGTCCTGGAATCGTCGGACTGTGCGCAGCCACAAGGTGGCGATCAACAGATCCCGTGAACCGAAACGGTGGTAGAGAGAGCCGGTCGGACCACCGAGTCGAGCGGCGATGGCCGCCATCGTGGCGGCGCCCGGTCCGCTCTCGGCCGCGATGGCCAAGGCCGCATCCAGGACCTGATCCCGGCTGAACTTGGCCGGTCTTCCCATGAAACGCGCCCCCTGGTATTAGTTGGTTGATTCTAGAATACATCAACTAAAAGGGGATGGCATGTCCACAACATCCGCTGTCGTCAAGCGCTTCTATGCCGCCGCCCAGGTCGCCGACGGTGCCGCGATCTTGACACTGCTCCATCCGGACTTCCGGGCCCAGACCGCACCGGGCATGCCGTGTGGCGCCGGGGGCGCTTTCCACGGGCCGAAGGAGACTCTTGCGCACGTCTGGGGCGCGGTCTTCGCCGACTACGACACCGCGCCCTACGACGAGACCTGGCACGAGACCACCGAGGGGATCATCGTCGTCACCGGGCACTACCGGGGTATCGCCCGCGCCACCGGCCGCGCCCATGATGCCGAGTTCGTCCATCTGTGGCAGGTCACCGACGGCCAGATCTCCTGGCTGCACCAGTACACCGACACCGCCCGCTGGCACCAGGCACTCGCTCCGGAGGCGGCGTGACGGCGGCGCCGGCCCTGGCCCGAAGATGCGCATCGGCTCACGGCACCGAACCGGCCGCCCCATCGGCTGACATGTGACATTCGTCAGGGTCAGCGGGAAAGGTGGCTGGCTAGGGTGGACCGCATGAAGGGCCGCGTGTGGACCTCCATTTATCTCGTCGTCCTGGTGTGGCCGGTTCCCGTGTTGCCCGCACAACCGGGAGCGAGCCTCCATGGCGAGGTGACCCCCTCCCAGGAGATGGAGGGATCTCCATGAATGCCTTGTTCCCCTGGATATAGTCACATCGTGTTCACCCTTCGTTCCTTGGTGGATCGTTCGTCCCTCCACCTCACCGTGCTGGTCACGGGCCCCCCGGGCGCGATGGACGAGCCGGTCTCCTGGGTGCACAACACCGAGCTGCCCGACCCGTCGCCCTACGTGCGCGAGCGGGAGCTCGTCCTGACGAACGGTTTGTGGCTCGGCCAGGTGTCTTCCGCGCAGTTCGTCAGGAGCGTCAAGGGCGCCAAGGGCAGCGGCATCGTCTTCGGGCTGCGTGCCGAGCTGCCCGCCACGCCCCCGGACCTGGTCGAGGCCTGCCGGGAAGAGGAACTGCCGCTGCTGGAGATCTCCATCGAGGTGCCGTTCACGGCGGTCTCCCAGGCTGTCGCCGACATGCTGGCCGACGAGCGGAAGCAGGCGCTGGTCGGCATGGTACGCCGGGGCGACGCGCTGGCCACGGCCATCTCCCGGGGAGCCGGCGCCTGCGGGGTGCTCGACGTTCTGCGGCGTGACTACGATCTGCCCCTCGCGGTGGTCGACAGGATGGCCCGTTCGCTCGGTGCGGTCGGCGCCGACCTCGACGCGGATCAGCTGCACGCCGTCGCCACGGGGCTGGCCAGGCATCCACCGGCACTGGAGGTGGATCTGGGGGACGCGGAGAGTGCGGCGCTCTTCCCTGTGGGCGCCGTCGGCGACATCGACGCCGCCCTCATCTGCCTGCGCCCCCTGCGCCGCCTCACGTCGGCCGAGCGGGAAGGGCTTGAGCAGGCGGCCAGGTTCCTGAGCCTGGAGGTCGCCAAGCAGCAGGCCGTCCAGGCGATCGAGATGCGCTTCGCCAGCGAGCTCCTGGAGATGATCCTGTCAGGAGGCAGCCGGGCTGCCGAGGTGCCCGGCAGGCTGCGCGCCTTCGGCGTGGACCCGGGCGGCCCGCTGGCCGTGTGCGCCATGGCGTTCGCGCAGCACGAGACCGCGACGATGCACGGGCTCGCCGAGGCGATCGGCGAGTTCTTCGCTGCCGAAGGGGTGCCGGTGGTGGTCGCCGGGGGCACGCAGGACGTCGTCGCCGTACTGCCGTGGCGCCATCCAGAACACGGGCTGCCGCCGTTCGCGCAGCGTCTGGTGCGTGGCGTCGAACAGCGCTTCCCCGGCCTGCGCCCGGTCTCGGGCCTGGGCGGCATCGCCTCGCACGCGGCCGAGCTGCGGCCCGCGCTCCTGCAGTCCAGGGAGGCCTGCCGCGTGCTCCTGCGCAGCCGCACCGGACCCCGCGTGCGGGCCTTCTCGGAGCTGGGCACGCACCGGCTGCTCCTCGGGCTGCTCGACGCGGAGACGTCTCGCCGGTTCTCCGCCGGGCTCCTCGGGCCGCTGAAGGATCACGACGCGCGGCGGGGCGGCGACCTGGAGCTGACGCTGCGGACGTTCCTCGATCACGACGGGCAGTGGGCGACGACGGCCACGGCACTGCATGTCCACGTCAATACCCTGCGCAACCGCCTGGCCAGGATCACCGAGCTCACCGGCAGGGACGTGGGACGCACCGAGGACCGGGTCGACCTGTTCCTGGCACTGGCCATCGACACGATGGACTGAGCTCAGTCCGGGTAGACGTCCGGGGAGACCTCGGGCGGCCGGGGGCGGCGAACGGCCAGCCCGGCGTCCGTGGCGGCCGACTCGGCGACGTCGCGGCAGCGGGCGAACGACACGTCGGCGCAGTTCCGCGCGTACTCCAGGAACCGTCGCAGCGCCAGGGCCCGCCCCGGCCGCCCCGACAGGAACGGATGCACGCACAGGTTGAACAGGCCGCCATAGTGGCGCATCCCGTCCAGCTCGGCCTGCCACAGTTCCAGCACCTTCGCCGGGGACTCGATGACCGAGCCGACGTGCGGAGCGGGCAGGAACGCGTACTGCTCCCAGTCGTCGAGCGACCAGTGGACGGGCAACTCGACGATCTCGCCCGCCGGCGTCTCCACCTTGTACGGCATGTCGTCCCCCATGAGGGAGGAGTCGTAGCGAAGCCCGTGCTCCGCGACCAGGTCCCCGGTCTGCCAGGACGCCTCCCACAGGGCGGCTCGATGCCCTCGGATCTCGATGCCCTGGCGGTCGAAGACGGCCAGCGCCCGCGCGAAGTCGGCGCGCTCCTCCTCGGCCGTCATCGACGTGGGAGGGCGATGGCTGTAGGAGTGGTGCGCCACCTCATGGCCCCGCCCGGCGATCGACGGCGCCAGCCACGGGCGGTGCTCGGCCACCCACCCGGGCACGAAGAACGTGGCCGGCACGGACTGTTCGTCGAGGAGATCCAGGATGCGCGGCAGGCCGACCTCGGGCCCGTACGCCTGATGGGACATCGTGCTCGCGTGGCCGGCGTAGCGGCGGCCCTGCGCCAGCACGGACGTCTCGGCGTCCACGTCGAAGGTCAGCGTGACGACCGCGGCGGATCCGTCACGCCAGCCGCCTCTCGCGCTGCCGCGAGGCCCGTCGTGAGCCCCGCCCGAGGACGCGCTCAAGCCGTCACCCCGGCCGCCCGCCACAGCCGGGCGTTGCTCAGCGTCGCCATCGGCTGGAGCATGCGGTGGTCGAAGTCCGCCATGGGCAGGCCCAGGGCCAGGCGCCGCGGGAAGTCCGGGTTGGCGAGCGCGCCCCGGCCCAGGGCCAGCACGTCGGCGTGGCCGTCCGCCAGCACCGTGGCCGCCTGGTCGGCGTCGTGCATGCCGCCGTTCGCCAGCACCGGCAGCCCGGTCACCTTCCTGGCCAGGCCCGTGATCGTCATTCCCCCGTCCAGGGTCGCGGTCTCCACCCAGTCGCGTCCTTCGCTGGCGATGTGCAGGTAGCTCGCGCCCGCCTCGGCGAGCGCCACGAAGATGATCTCCGCGTCCCTGGCTCCGCCCGCCCACCGGTGGCTGTGATCGTTGACCTTGCCCTGGGACAACCGGATTCCCACACAGAAGCGCGGGCCGACTTCCGCCCGGATGGCGGAGACGATCTCTGCTGCCAGTCGTACCCGGCGGGAGACCGTGCCACCGTATCGGTCGTCACGGGTGTTGGTGTAGCCGGTCAGGAACTGGTCGATCAGGTATCCGTTGGCGCCGTGCACCTCGACTCCGTCGAAGCCGGCCCGCTCCGCGCGGACGGCCGAGGCCACGAAGCCCCGCACCGCCAGATCGATGTCGTCCTGGCGCATCGCGCGGGGCGTGGACCAGGGCCCGCGACCGCCGTATTCGGGCATCTTCTCGCCACGTGGCGGCACCGCCGACGGCGCCACCGTGTCGTCACGGTAGCGGTTGCCCTGCGACAGCGCGCCCGCGTGCATCAGCTGGAGCACGAAGGCCGCGCCGGCGGCGCGCACCTTGCCCGCGATCTCCCGCCAGCCGGCCTCGTGGCCGTCGCTGACCATGCCGGGCTGGTTGAGGTATCCCTGACTGTGCCGGCTGTCGGTGTAGGTCCCCTCGGTCACGATGAGGGCGAACCCGCCGCGGGCGAAAGCCGCGTAGTAGTCGGCCATCTCCTCCGCCGGCGTGCCATCGGAGGCGGCCGACACCCTGGTCATGGGCGAGACCGCCAGCCGGTTGGCGAGGCTCAGCTCGCCGATGGCCTCGGGACGCAGGGCAGGGTGCTGGACATCGTTCATTTCACTCGCTCCTTGGCTGGTGTTCGTGGCCGCTGAGGAGATCGATCGCCAACGGCGTCGGCCCGTGGCCGTTGATCTCCACCAGGTCCTGAGGGCAGGCCGAGACGACGAAGACGCAATCCACGGCCGCCTCGAACGTGATCGCGTCACCCGGGCGGCTGACCGCGCTCAACCAGCTCAGCCGGCCATCGCCCGACACCGGGATCCTCATGAACAGGTTGACCGGCTGCGGAGTGCGCGGACACTCCAGGCCCAGCGAGTCCAGGCTCCGGCGCAGGTTGTCCGCGCACGAGGCATGGAATCCGGGCACGCCCAGGGCCCGGTAGCGCGCCGGGTCGCAGGCCGCGATGAGCATGTCGTGCCAGCCCGGCGAGGTGTCGCCCACCAGGGTGAGCATCGGCCTGCGCCGATCGGTCACGAACTGCTCGCCCACCGCCGGGAACAGGCGGCTGGTGGCGGCCCGCGTGTGAGACGCGCTGAGCTGCTCGGTCATGTCATCGGCGGCGAACGCGAACAGGTCACCCACCTGACCTCCTTCGAGGTCGGTGACGCGTACGCGCTGACCGGCACGGACCTTTACCGCCCGCCCGTCAGCGGCGGGCACGATGACTCGCATGCCCACAGACAACCAGCCGGCACCCCGGCCGCATCATGGACGTTTCCACCACGTCCAGCCCTTTCGATGGATGAACCTCCACCACGCCATTGCGACGGCCACCCTGGCGATGTCGATCATGAACCACACGGGTGCGTTCGACCAGGGACGGACCCACCCCTGACCGGGGAGCCGGCGCCCTACAGTGGAGCCGGATCCAGCGGGCGGGGAGCGATGCCATGCAACGTGCTGACGCCGAAGGGGAGACCTGCTCGGCGCACTCGACTTGACGCTGTCTTCGAGCCGGCGGATGCGGGACTCATCGCCCGCGACACGGCCATCGCGAACGCCTCACAGCCATCCCCGCGTCCGGACACGCCGACGACTGTCACTCGCCGGCGGGCCCGCCGCGCTCCACCAGCCGCCCGCCGGACAGCTCCAGCCAGCGGCCCACCTTGATCTCCGCGAGGAACCGCTCGTCGTGGCTGACCACCACGAAGGCCCCTTCGTACGCGCCGAGCGCGCTCTCCAGCTGTCCGACGCTGACCAGATCGAGGTTGTTCGTGGGCTCGTCAAGCAGCAGGAGCTGGGGAGCGGCATCCGCGCACAGCACGCAGGCCAGCGTGGCGCGCAGGCGTTCACCGCCCGAGAGCACTCCGACCGGAAGGTGGGCGCGCGAGCCCCGGAACAGGAAACGGGCGAGCAGGTTCATCCGTTCCGCCTCCTGCGTGCCGGAGGCGAACGCGGACAGGTTCTCGGCCACGGTGCGCTCCACGTCGAGCAGGTCGAGTCGCTGCGACAGGTAGGCGACCCGGCCGCCGGCCCGCCTGATGGTGCCGTCGTCCGGCTCCTGCTCACCGCTGATCATGCGCAGCAACGTGGACTTGCCCGCGCCGTTCGGGGCGACCAGGCCCGTACGGCCGGCGGCCACGGTGAAGGACAGGTCGGTGAAGACCGGGGTGTCGTCGTGCCAGGAGAAGGACAGGTTGGAGACGATGATGAACGCGTCGGACATGCGAGAAGACCTCGTAGGAGAACGCGGGGCGCGCCGAAGCCGCCCGGCGGAAGGGGACAGGGATTCGGGAACGACGACCGGGGCCACATCGGCGGCGGTCATGGCGCCTGCCAGGGCCCGTCACTCTCCGGTATCACCCGGAGATGTCGTCGTCACCTGCCACGTCTGGTCTCCTCGTCCGGTCACAAGTGGCCAACACCATAGCAGCCGCCGGAACCCTTCACGCCGCCCACCTCGCCGACAGCACCGTCAGGTGAAGATCGGCCGGGATCGGCACGCTCGGGTGCAGCGGCATCGCCGACGTCGAAGGATGGGCGGCCTGACCGCGGTCAGGTTCCGGTACGGGCCAGGTCGTTGACCGCGGCGAACCCTTCGCGCTGCAGTTCGACCAGGTCGCGGGTCTCGCCGGGGGCGATCCACCGGGTGAAGGCCGTTCTGAACACCAGAACGACCAGCTCACCGGCCAGGCAAGCGGTCACGTCGGCGACGCCGCGTTCGACGAGCGCGGTGGTCACGGCGTGGGAGAGCTTCGCCAGCTTGAGCAGCTCGCGCTCGCGCAGCTGCTCGTTCGCCGTGATGATCTCGTTCCGGGCGCGGGCGTGATCCCGGCCCCGCTCGTCCTGCAGGGCCCGGCCCCCGGCGTCGAGCGCCGCGAGGAGCGGGCCGGCCGGCGGCGCCCCTGCGGGGGCGTTGGCGATCGCGTCGACGAAGACCTTCTCCAGCAGGCTCTCCCCGGCGAACAGCACCTCGCGCTTGTCCGCGAAATGACGGAAGAACGTGCGCTCGGTCACCCCGGCCCGCGCGGCGATCCCGGCCACGGTCGTCGCCTCGAAGCCGTCCTCGGCGAACAGCTCCATCGCCGCCCGTTGCAGACGTTCTGACGCCCCAGGTGCCCAACGTGCCATGTCCGGATCGTAGCCGGAACCGAAGTGATGACATCGCCTGACATCAGCGCTAGCATGAGTGATGTCAGCGCCTGACATCACTCGAAAGTGAGCACAGCATGCACGTCTTCGTCACCGGTGCGTCCGGATTCATCGGCCGCGCCGTCGTCGCCGAGCTCATCGCCGCCGGTCACGCCGTGACCGGCCTGGCCCGCTCCGATGCCTCGGCATCCGTCGTCAAGGACCTCGGGGCGGACGTCCGCCGCGGCGACCTCGACGACCTCGACCAGATCCGCGAGGGTGCGAACGCGGCCGACGGCGTGGTCCACCTCGCGAACAAGCACGACTGGACCCGCCCCGAGGTCTCCAACAGCGCCGAACGGGCCTCGGTGCAGACCATCAGCGACACGCTCGCCGGGTCCGATCGGCCGTTCGTGCTCGCGAGCGGCCTCGCCATGCCCGGCCTCGGACGTCCGGCGACAGAGCGGGATCCCAGTCCCGCGGTCGGCCCCGACTCACCGCGCGGCGGCGCCGAGAACCTCGCCCTGACCTACGCCGGCCGTGGCGTACGCGTCGTCCCCGTCCGCTTCGCCCCGACCGTCCACGGCGAAGAGGACCACGGCTTCGTCGCCATCGTCGCGCAGGCCGCCCGGCGACGCGGAGCCTCCGCCTATCCCGGCGAGGGACACAACCGCTGGCCCGCCGTCCACCGGTCCGACGCCGCCCGCCTGGTCCGGCTCGGGCTCGAGAACGCCCCCGCAGGCACGATCCTGCACGCCGCCGCCGAAGAAGGCGTGCCCGTCCGGCGGATCGCCGAAGCCCTCGCCGACCGCCTCGGCGTGCCGGCGACGTCTGTCCCCGCGGAGCGGCTCGCCGACGAGATCCTGTTCGTCGGCCGGTTCCTGTCCGCCGACGTCCCCGCCACGAGCACGATCACGCGCGACCTGCTCGGCTGGCGGCCCACCGGCCCCACCCTCCTGGAGGACATCGCCGCGGGCCACTACGACCAGCCATGAACCCGCCACCCCGCGTCTCTCACGCGCAGGAGGAGCCGCGCCGTCAGGTGTCGAAGCCGCGAAGCTGGGGGTCACTCCGGTCCCACCGGCCACCCTGCCGGGGGTCGCGGCGCTGGACGTACCCGACCATCTGGTCGAGATCGAAGCCATCGCGGTCCTCGGCTGAGCCAGCCGATCGCCGGCTCCGGCCCGGGCCCGGGCCCGGGCGATGAGTTTCCGCGCCGCCGCCGGTCAGAACCGGTATGACAACCTTCGCTCTCATCCACGGCGGCGGCGGAAGCGCCTACGACTGGCACCTGCTCGAAGCCGAGCTCCGCGGCCGCGGGCATGACACGATCGCGGTGGACCTGCCCATGTCCGATCCGCGGGCGGGGCTCTGGAACTACGCGGATGCCGTCGGCCAGGCAGTCGGCGAGCGCCGGCCCCTCGTGGTGGTGGCTCATTCGTGGGGCGGCTTCGTGGGCCCGCTCGTCTGCGCCCGTGCCGGAGCCGCAGCGCTCGTGCTGGTGAGCGCCATGATCCCGAGCCCTGGTGAGACGCCGGACGACTGGTGGGAGCGCAGCGGCCGAGCCTCGTCAGACATCGACGACGCCTACGAGCTCTACCTGCACGACGTTCCGCGTGAGCTGGCCGAGCGGGTGCTGGCCCACGACGGTGCGCTCGCCGAGAGGATGAGCATGGAGCGGGCGTGTCGCGAGCCCTGGCCGCTGGCCGCCTGGCCGGACGTTCCGACGCGATACCTGCTCTGCCGCGACGATCGTTTGTTCACCCCTGACTTCGTGCGCCGCCACGTCAAGGAGCGGCTCGGCATCACCCCGGACGAGATGCCCGGCAGCCACATGGTGATGTTGTCGCGCCCGGCCGAGTTGGCCGGCTATCTGGTCCAGGTCCGGCCGTGAGGCGGGAAACCCGGCCTCGCGGGCGGATGGGGTCAGGTAAGGCCCGCGTCGTGGGCGAGGAGCGCGATCTGGGTGCGGTTGCCCAGGTCGAGCTTGGTCAGGATGCTGGAGACGTGGGCCTTCACCGTCGTGATGCCCATGGCGAGGTCGGCGGCGATGCCGGCGTTCGTCCTGCCCCGGCCGATCGCCAGCGCCACCTCCTGCTCGCGCGGGGTGAGGGCGGCCAGCGCGGCGCGCGCCCGCTCGTACGCCCCGGCCTGGGCGACGGTGCGGTCCATCAACCGCCTGGTGATGCCTGGGGACAGGATCGGGTCGCCCGCCACCACCCGTGTGATCGCTTCCACGATCTGCGGTGGCGAGGTGTCCTTGAGCAGGAACCCGGCGGCACCGGCGCGGAGCGCGTGCAGGACGTTCTCGTCGGTGTCGAACGTGGTCACCACGATCACCTCGGGCGGCCGGGCGCGAGCGCGCAGCCGGCGGGTCGCGGTGATGCCGTCCACGCTCGGCATGCGCAGGTCCATCAGGACGACGTCGGGCGCGTGCGCGTCGGTCGCGGCGATGGCCTCCTGGCCGTCGCCCGCCTCGGCGACGACGGTGATGCCGGCCGCGCCGTCGAGCATCATGAAAAGACCGGCGCGGACCAGGGCGTCGTCGTCTACCAGCAGCACGCGGATCACGCCGGCCATGGTAGCCGGGCCTGCAGCCGGAACTCTCCCCCGGTGCTCTGGTGATCCAGCTGCCCGCCGGCCAGGCGTACCCGCTCGGTGAGCCCGACCAGGCCGAGCCCGCTGCCCGGCGCGAGGGGGGCCGCGTCCGCCGAGGGCAGCGGGTTGCGCATGTCGATCAGCAGGGGCGTGCCGGGGGTGCCGCGCAGCAGCACCTCGATCGGCTGGCCTGGGGCATGTTTGCGGGCGTTGGTCAGCCCTTCCTGCAGCACGCGGTACGCGGTCTGCGACGCGGCCGCCGGTAGGGCGGCGACGTCGGTGACCTCCTCGTGGAGCCGTACCGCCTGGTCGGCCTGCCGTGCGTCGGTGATCAGGCCGGGCAGGTCGGCCAGGCCCGGGCGGGGCCGCAGTTCGTCCGGCTGGTCGTCCTGCTCGCGGAGCAGGCCGATCACCTGGCGCAACTCCTCCAGCGCCTGGTGCACGCCGGCGCGGATCACCCCGGCCGCCCGGGCGAGCTGTTCAGGGCAGGAGTCGGGGCGGAATTCCAGGGCCCCCGCGTGGGTGGCCACCAGGGAGAGGCGGTGGGCCAGCACGTCGTGCATCTCTCTGGCGAGCCGCCGGCGTTCGGCCATGCGGGCCTCGGCGACCCGCCTGCCCTGCTCGGCCTCGGCGCGGCGGGCGCGTTCGCGCAGGGACTCCAGCAGGGCGCGGCGGGAGCGGGCGAGCGCGCCCCAGCCGAGCAGCGCGCCGTAAGCGACGCAGATCAGCAGCAGCCACCAACCGAAGGAGATGCCGGAGTTCGGCCGCCACAGCCCCTGGACCACGTGGGCCGCGATGCCCGCCCCCGTCACAACCGCAGCGACGGGGAAGCGCCTGCGCTGGGCCACCTGCAGCGCCCCCATCGAAGCCGCGGGTGTGGCCACCGGGGAAAGCGTGGCCAGGAGGGTGACTGCCAGCGCCCCGGAGACCGGCCACCGCAGCTGGGCGAGCGCGGCGGCCAGGCTCACCGCCGCGACCGCGAGATCCAGCCCCCAGGTGGGCCGGCCGGCCAGGCTCCACAACGACACCGCGGTCAGCGCGCCCATCACGATGAGCACGCCGGCGACCGCGACCAGGTGCGGGGGTCGTTTCTCGTTCACCGGCTCAGGCTAATCTCCGGTACGGCGGAGCCATCACCCACCAAAGTCGGACCCGTGCCCCACCCGTGGAGGAGATCGCGCACCCGCGCACCCGTGCACCCGTGCACCCGTGCACCCGTGCACCCGTGCACCCGTGCGACCGATGTGGCTGACCGGGCCGGCGGGCGAGGCTGACGGCAGTGAGGACCGGTGGCGGTCGAGGGTGGCGAGCCTGATGGCGAGGCCGCGCGGGGTTCGGCGAGGATGGGACCATGGACGACGCAGTTCGCGGCTATGTTGACGCGATCGACCCCGCCCACCGCCCGCTGTTCGATCGGCTGCATCGCCTGATCGTGGAGGTATGTCCCGACGCCGCCGTGGTGCTGTCCTACAAGATGCCCACCTACAAGGTCGGACGCCGCCGCCTCCACGTCGGCGTGTGGCAGCACGGGGTGTCTCTCTACGGCTGGAGCCGGGACCGCGTCACCGACTTCATCGCCCGCCAACCGCGGCTCCAGACCAGCAAGGGAACCATCCGGATGCGTCCCGCCGATGCCGCCGCCATCACCGACGACGAGCTCCGCGACCTGATCCGCGCCGCCCTGGACGTCTGAAGCCGCGTCAACCGCAGGCCTTCCCCGTGGTGCCGCTGCCCTTGTTGACGCGGCCGATCCCGTTCGACACGCTGGCCGAGGCCTTGGCGCAGACGCCGCTGGGGGCGTAGACCATGTCGCCCCAGTGGTGCCCGCCGTTGCCGGCGCGGTAGGTGAAGGAAATGTTCCTGGAGCTGGTGAAGACCGTGATCTGGCCCGTTCCGTGCTTTGACACCCTCGCCTCGCCCCAGTTGGTGCCGCAGCGGCGGGAGTAGTAAAGCTGGACCGTGCCCAGGCTGTCACCGATCTCGTTCTTCAGCGAGGCCTTCTTCCCGGTGTACACCTTGGAGGCGGCACACCCGCTCCTGTAGGGGTCCTTCCCGTCGTACGGGTGGGCGCTGGCTGGTCCGGCGCTCAGGAGGAGCGTCGAGATCGCCGTGACGGACACCGCGGCCGCTGCTACGTGGATCTTCATGTCGGACCGACTCCTTTGGGTGGGGCGGGCGTGGGTCGCCCGCGGTTCTCGTGGTGGAGGTCCGCCGGGATGGCGGCGCCCGAAGGTCAGCAGTCCCTGCTGATGTTGGTGAGGTTCTCGGCCAGGCCCTTGCGGAACTTCTTCTTGCCCTTGGTTCCGCCGTTGGTGGCCAGGCACTCCGTTCTCGTCCCCGCGGGTCCCTTGAAGTGCAGCTTGGCGTACACCCGGTGGGAGCAGTGGTTGTTGAAGTAGACCGTCGTGGAGGAGTTGCCGTTCGACCAGGAGTAGTTGGTCTTCCTCCCGCTGGGCTTGATGCAGGCGGTGCTGTCCCGCTCGACTGCCTGGGCGACGGCCGTCGCGGTGGTGACCGCCCCCGTCGTGGCGGCAGTGGCGGGCGCGGACAGCAGCGCCAGTGCGGCGCCGCATCCCGCCAGGGCCAAGGTCAGCTTCTTGCCATTCACTTTCTCATCCTTTCTCTCCACGAAAAAACGAACGATGAAGGATTCGCCTTCCGGCCAGCGCGGAGCAGCGCCAGAAACAGGCTCCGGGCCGGGGTGAAGGGGGAACGGTTCCGACTATGCCGGGCCCTTCGGGCGGCGGCAACCGACATTTGTCTGAGAATTGTCCAAACATTGTCCAGCCCCCGACTTGGACAATGAAACCGCAGCTCGGCGGCCTGCCGTTCATGACGGTGGCGCGCCGGAGAAACAGCCGACCCTGCTGATGGCGTCGCCGAGAAGAGGACAATAAGCGCTTGCCCATGACGGTCGGGAACGCGTTACTCGCTGTGTATTCAATTCAGCACGGCACGCGTCGACACAGGCTGCGCTGACCGAGGATTCACCACCCGGATCCTGCTGATCGGTGCCGGTCGGCGGGAGCCACGTGCCAGCGTCAGGTGCGGGGCGGTGTTCATCGCCGAGTGAGTGGAATCTCGGACTCGACGCGGGTCAGCTTCTCGGGGTTGCGGACGTAGTAGAGGCCGGTGATGCGGCCATCCTCGACCCGGATCGTTATGACGCCGTCGAACGCGCCGTCGACGCGCAGGACGAGTGCCGGGTTGCCGTTGATCACGGTGGGGTCACCGGTGAGCGCGACCTCGGCCTTGCCGGAACCACCGATGATGAAGCGGGCCACCTTCTCGGCACCGATGATCGGCCGCCGCGCACTCTGCTTGACCCCGCCGCCGTCGGTTACCAGGACGACCTCAGGGGCCAGCACGTCGAGCAGACCCTGCAGATCCCCGGTCTCGACCGCGCGCTGGAACGACTCCAGAGCCGCCCGGGTCATGCTCGGAGGGACCGCCTCGCGCGGGCGCCGGGCGTTGACGTGCCGGCGGGCGCGGTGGGCGATCTGGCGGACGGCCGCGGGGCTCTTGCGGACGGCGGCCGCGATCTCGTCGTAGCCGATGTCGAAGGCCTCGCGCAGGACGAAGACGGCGCGCTCGATCGGTGAGAGCGTGTCGAGGACGAGCATGAGCGCCATCGACACGCTCTCGGCGAGCTCGGCGTCGTCGGCCACGTCCGGCGCGGTGAGCAGCGGTTCGGGCAGCCAGGAACCGACGTACGCCTCCTTGCGGCGCGTCATCGTGCGCAGCCGGTTGAGCGACTGCCGGGTCGTGATCCTGACCAGGTAGGCGCGCTGGTCGCGCACCTGACCGAGGTCGGCTTTCACCCACCGCAGCCAGGTCTCCTGGAGGACGTCTTCGGCGTCGGCCGCGGATCCGAGCATCTCGTAGGCGACGGTGAAGAGCAGATTGCGATGGGCGACGAAGGCTTCGGTCGCCGGATCAGTGGTGTGGCCACTCATGCCTCGACTCCTCCTTCGCGGCAGGCGTTCTCGTGCGTCACCACGGTAAGGTCCTTCGCCGGTAGCCGTCCGACCGCCCCGGTGGTCCGCTGCGGTCGCGAGCGGGACCGTTCAGCGGGTGGCCGGCGCGCGACGCTGTCACGTCGTCACTCCGCGTGAGACGATCGGCGCCAGGACGCCGGCGTATCCGCCGCCGACCACAACGACCTGGGCGTTCCCGGCCATGGTGCTCCTTCTTCCCAAAGGCGTTCGGCATAGGACACCGCCCGCTCCATCGTTGTGACCCTGTGTGAGACAGATCACCTCCCCGGGGCGAGGCGGCTCGAAGGCGTCGCGGCGTCCCGGCCGGTGCTGGTCATGACGTCGTCAGCAGCACGATCGTGGTCGCGCTGGTGAGCAGTGCCAGCAGGACGGGGGCCACCGCATGGGACCGGTGCTCCCGGCGGGAGAAGTCCTTGGCGCGCAGGTGGTAGCCGACGGCCCCCAGCAGGAGCAGGGTGAGGCCGCTCGCCGCCGCGATGGCGAGCGGCCGGGCCCCTATGCCGGCCACGAGTCCGAGGGAGCCGGCGATCTCCAGCAGCCCGATCGACCGCGTCATGGCCGGGCCCACACCGAGACGCAGCAGGTTGGCGCTGACCTGGGGACGTAGCAGGGCCTTCTGGGCGCCGGCAAGGAGGAAGACGAGAGCGACCAGCGCGCTCAGGACGATCGCAGTGACGGACATGGGATACCTCTCTCCATAGAAAACGAACGTTCCTTCACTATGGTGATCGCGGTCGAGTTGTCAAGGACGAATGTTCGTTCTAACTTGAGGTCCCATGGCCCGCATGCCCAAAGAACATCTGGAGGCCCGGCGCCGCCAGATCCTCGACGCCGCCCGGCGCTGCTTCATCCGCAACGGCTTTCACGCCACGTCCATGCAGGACATCCTGGCCGAGGCCGACCTGTCGGCGGGCGCCGTCTATCGGTACTTCAAGAGCAAGGACGACATCATCGCGGCGACCGCCTCCGAGGCCGTCGCCGAGCTGGCTGCGACGTTCGAGGCGGACGAGTCGGCCACACCGCCCGGCCTGGACGACATCGTCGACGTCGTGCTGCAGGTCGGCCGTCCACCGCTGTCCGGCTCGCGGGAGTCCGCGCAGTTCCTGGTCCAGGTGTGGGCGGAGGCGCTGCGCTCACCGCCGCTGCGCACGAAGCTCCAGACCGTCATGAAGGAGGCCCGGCGAGTGGTCGGCGGGCTGGTGGCGCGCCATCAGCGGCATGGGCTGCTCTCCGGCGACGTCCCGGCCGAGCAGGTGGCGGAGGTCCTGATGGCACTGGTGGACGGCTTCCTGGTGTCCCGGGCGGTGTACGGCCACGACGACCAGGACAGCCTCGCGGACTCGGCGGCTTTCCGCAACGGCCTGCGCGCCCTGATGTCGGCGCCGGGCCGGGCAGACGTATAGCGAACGAACATTCGCTCTTGACTGTACGGGCACCCTCGTGCTGTTCTAAAAGAACGATCGTTCGTTTTTTGGAGGAACAGTGACCGTCGGAGAAGACGTCCTTATCGTGGGTGCGGGGCCGACCGGCCTGGTGCTGGCGATCGAGCTGGCCCGCAGAGGGGTGGTGCCTCGCGTCGTCGACGCGGGGGCCGCGGACCATCGCGAGAGCCGGGCGGTGTCCATCGTGGCCCGGACCCTTGAGGTCCTTGACGACCTCGGGCTGGCCGAAGACGCCCTCGACCGCGGCATACCGCTGCACGCGCTGAACTTCTACCAGGGCACCACGACACTCGCCGAGATGGACGTCACGGCCGTGGACTCCCCGTTCCCTTTCGACCTGTGCATCCCGCAGTGGCAGACGGTCAGCCTGCTGCGCGAACGGGTGGAGCAGCTCGGAGTCTCCATCGAATGGGGCACCCGCCTGCTGGACCAGAAGACGGGTGAACACGGCGTCACCGTGGACCTCCAGCACGCCGACGGCCGCCGCGAACGCTGCGCGACCACGTGGTTGATCGGGGCGGACGGCGCGCACAGCACCGTCCGCGAGACGACCGGCATCGGCAGGCAGCGGGCCGACCTGCGGCGCGGATTCATCCTGGGTGACGTCGCTGCTGACTGGCCGCTGACACGCGACCGCTTCCATGTCTATTTCGCCCGATCGGGCCTCGTCGCGGTCTTCCCCATGGCGGGGGGCTACTGGCGGATCCTCGCCAACACCTCCAACACAGGCAACACAGCCAGCACTAGCGACCGCGCCCACGCGGCCCAGACGGCCCACACGGCCGTCACCGCCGACTCCGCCGGGTCTTCGCCGGCGGCACCCGGCCTCGACGACTTCAGCGCCCTGGTCGCCGATCGTACGCCGCTGGACTCGCGCCTGCGCGATCTGCAGTGGAGCTCGTCGTTCGTGGCCCGCGAGAGCCTGGCCGAGCGTCTGCGCGACGGTCGTGTCCTGCTCGTGGGAGACGCCGCGCACAACCACAGCCCGGTGGGCGGGCAGGGCATGAACACCGGCATGCAGGACGCGTACAACCTGGGCTGGAAACTCGCGCTCGTCGTCACCGGCGACGCCGCCGAGACCCTCCTGGACAGCTACCACGCCGAACGCTGGCCCGTGGCCAAGGCGGTCGTCGACGCCACCTCGACCACGACCAAGGTCGTCACCGGCGACACCCTGGTCGCCCGCAGGGCCAGACGGCACGCGCTGCGCCTGCTCGGCCGGCTCAACCCCGTGCAACAGCGGTTGTCCAACGCCTTCGGGGAGCACCTGGTCAACTATCACGACAGCCCCCTGGTCTTCCAGCGCTGGGCCGAGTCTCCGGCCAGGGCCTGGAACGACCTCGCCGACGCCGGCCCGCAGCCGGGGGACGTGATGCGCGACGTCCACCTCGAAAGGCGCGACGGCCCGGTGGCGCTGCGGCACCTGCTGCGCGGACCCGGCCATCACCTGCTGCTGTTCGCCGCCGACACCACCGACCCCGCCACCCTGGAGGCCTGGCGATCCGCGGCGTGCGCGGCGATGGCCGGGCACGGCGAAGCCCACCTCATCACGCGCGGCCACCTGCCACACGGCCTGGCCGGCGGCGTCGCCGTGGACCCGCGCAGCCAGGCGCACAACCGCTACGGCGTGCGCCGGCCCAGCCTCTACCTCATCCGCCCGGACAAGTACGTCGGCTACCGGGGTGACAGCGTCGACCTGGCGGCCGTGCACAACTACTTCCGGGCCCTGACCGCCCCGCACGCCGAAAGGGCGGCCCGATGACCGGCGGCCCCGCCGTGTTCTCCTCGACCCGCAGGGCGAGCGCCCATGCGCTGGAGCGTCTGGTGAAAGGCCGGGCGGTTTCACAGCACAGTATTGATCTACAGAATGTTACGGGCGACAGCGCTTGTGACCGTTCGCTGCTTGGGTGCTTCCTGGCCGATCCGCTGGAGCTGCCGCACGAGGTCCTGGACGGTGTCGCCGCCCAGGTGGGATCGACGATCCTTCCTGCGTGAAGCGCTACACCAAGCGGGACAAGACGCGGCTGGAAACCACCCGGGAGATCGCCAAGGCGTGCGTGCTGAAAGGACTTCGCGAGCTGCGTGACACCTTGGCGGCGCTGCTCAGTGCGCGGCTGCGCGGGAGGCGAGGTCCTCGCGTAGCCGGCGCTGCCGCTCCCGCGACAACGGCGCGAAGATCCGCCGTTCGACGGCGCGCACGGCGACACTGGCCTCGCGCAGCGTCGATTGCCCGGCTCGGGTGAGCTCGGTGGGCAGGGCACGCCCATGAGCGGCGTGAGCAGGCCGGGTGAGCAGGCCCCGCTCTTGCAGCCGGCGAAGGACGACGTTCATCGACTGGCGTGTGACGAAGGCGTGGCGGGCGAGGTCGGAGTTGGACAGTCCCGGATGCTGGCCGAGCAGTTCGAGGCAGGCGTATTGGGCAACGGTGAGACCCAGGGGACGCAGCACTTCGTCCATCGCGGCGTGCGGTGACGCTTGCACCTGCTTGAGGACGTAGCCCACCGACTGGTCAAGGTCGCCGACGACCTCTTCTTGCGTCATGTCAGGAGTATGACATAGTCTGCATGTCAGCAGCACTGACATGCAGGAGGGATAGGCCATGGGTGGACAGGTCACCTACTTCGAGCTGCCGAGCAGGGACATCCAAGCAACCCAGCGGTTCTGGGGCTCGCTGTTCGGCTGGACGTTCTATGAGGGCAACTTCCCGGGTTACTCGATGATCCAGGGGCCCGCGCCCATGGGCGGATCGCCGCACGATGATGCGTCACGACACCCCCGCGTCTTCTTCGCCGTCGACGACATCACCGCCGCCGTCGCCCAGGTGCGCGAACTCGGTGGCACGGCAGAAGATCCGATCACCATCCCGTCCGGTGCCTACGCCCACTGCACGGATGACCAGGGCGTGGAGTTCAGCCTGTCCCAGCAGGCAGGTAACCGTGATTGAATCGCACCCCGCCGACGTGAGGTAGGCCTGCCGGCCACCTGGTGACCGTGTCCGCGTTGAGGCCGGCTGTCGCTGCGCCGGTTCGCGATCACGCCTGCCGAACGGCGAGGGCGTGCCATTGCGCTGGTCATCGGTGGGCTGACGTTGTCAACCGCGCTGGGGCATGCCTCCGGGCAACCTGATCGGCGGCGTCGACCGGCGCCGCACGCTCTGGGCCGTCGCCGCCCTGGGCGTCGTTGCCCTGGGCGTCGTTGCCCTGGGCGTCGTTGCCGCGATCGGCATCTCGGTAGCCTTGCCCAAGGTCATGCTCCCGGCGCAAGCCTGACGGCACCTTCCTTGCCGGCCATCTCGCCGGCAACCTGCCGGGACGCGGGATCGCGGTCGCAGCACTCGCCGACGGCACCGTACTGCTCGCGATCAGCCCACTCACCGTCAGCCACCTGGTCGTTGCGTGCGTCTGGGCCGCGATCTGGGGCACAACCGACGGGATGGTCTCCGTCGTGCAGCAACACCGGCCGGTGAGCCTTGCACCCTCCTCGGCGCCAGCTCTCCTTGCCCTCAGCCCCTCCCCGATCGGACCGTCCAGGCCGCACCGGGCGCACGGGGGTGTGAGGGAACCCGCCCACCCGTCACGGAACGTGCACAGGATGCACGTGTCCGAGCGGGGACACAGGGTACGCGGGGGACCAGCGCATCCAATCCGTTCGGGATGCGCGCGGTTCCGGGACGTGGCATCAGATGTCGCTCCTGGACACTGTTGAGGAACGGTCAGCGGTAGGTCAGCCTGCGCAGCAGGGTCTCCGCCGGACCGCGTACGCCGGCGCGGTCCATCAGGAACGCCGCCACCACGGTGAGCAGCCAGGTGGCGAGT
Source organism: Nonomuraea diastatica (assembly GCF_004349015.1). NCBI lineage: Bacteria > Bacillati > Actinomycetota > Actinomycetes > Streptosporangiales > Streptosporangiaceae > Nonomuraea > Nonomuraea diastatica. Next base: position 7,398 of record NZ_SMKP01000149.1, on the reverse strand, counting down.
GCCACGAGCGCCGCCTGCCAGCTCGACAGGTGCGCGCCCAGGCCGAGGCCCCAGGCCGCCAGGAACGGCCCGAACACCAGCGACTGGGTGAGGTAGCCGCTGAGGGAGCGACGGCCGAGGGCCACCAGCGCACGGACGGGCAGCAGTTCCCGGGTCCCGCGAGCGGTGATCCGGTGGGCGATGAGGCCGAAGAGCGCGGCGTATCCCACCCCGGCGAAGATGCCGGTGTAGAAGTGCAGCGCGGACAGCGCCGCCGCGGAGGGGAGGCCGAGCACGCCCACGTGCTGCAGGGCGAGCGCCGCTCCGGTGAGCCAGCCGGCCGCGATGCCGAGCACCGCGACCCGGCGCAGCAGCGGCAGGTGCCGGGACGGCTCCTCGAGGATCCGGTGCCGTGCCGCGAGGACGCCGAGGAGGAACCCCGTCGGCAGGGCGAGGGTGATCAGCCCCGAGACCAGTTGGGCCAGCCACATGGGGAAACGGATCGCGGCGGAGAGCAGGTAGCCCGGCTCGGCGATGCTGATCCGCTGCACGTCGGCCGCGACGGGCGCGGATCCGCCCGTGACCGCCATGGCCGTGATCGTCGTGGCGATGACCGCCAGGGCGCCCAGGGCCAGGAGGACACCCGCCCAGATCCTGAGGGTGCGATCGCTCCGGCCGAAGAACAGCGGCACCATGACGAGCCCGATCAGGCCGTACATCCCGATGATGTCGCCCTGCCACAGCAGGGCGGCGTGCACCGCGCCGAAGACGAGCATCCACAGGTGCCGGCGGCGCAGGAGCCGGCGGGCCTGCTCCGGGCTCGTGCCGCGCGACATCCGCCGGGCGTACAGCTGCCCGATGCCGTAGGCGAAGAGGAAGCCGAACATGGTGTGCGTACGGGCGTCCACGACGGTCAGGGTCAAGGCCTGCGCGATCCTGTCCGCGAGGTTCCCGTCGACGGGGTGCAGCATGATCGTGCCCACCGGTGCGTCGTAGAGGAACCACGGCACGTGGGCCAGGGCGATCAGCAACAACATCATGCCGCGGGCGAGGTCGGGAGCGAGGACGCGTTCCGCCATCGGGGTCGGGCGCGGCGGGGCTCCGGCGGCGGGCTTCGAGGGCGGGCCGTCGATACGGCCGGTCGATGACATGCCGTCGATCTCAGCCGTCGCCGCGCTCATCCGCCAGTGCGCCCACGTCACGACCTCGCCGTGACATTCCCGCAGGTGACGTCATGACGTGATGTCACTGGTGACACCGCGGAGCAGGAAGAATACTGGGGCGTACGCTGCCCGTCGGATCCCGGAGAGCCACCCATGCCAGCCCACTGCGACGCACTCCCGGCCGTGGACCTGGCCGGGGTGGACGGCCGCGATCCCAGCACGCGGACCGACGCCCGGCGACCAGGTGAGGACCAGTGAGCCCGACGAACACGGCCTCCGAAGAGTTCGAGCCGGCGCAGGGGCAACTGCGCCGGATCAACCTCACCATGTTCCTCCCGATGCTCGTCGCCGCAGGGGCGCTGGTGGTGGCGAAGGACGCCCGGTCCTGGTGGGACGTTGTCGTCCTGGGCGCGGGCGTGGTGGCGGCCCTGGTGGCCTTCGTGCGGTGGGCGGCAGGCGACGTCCTGCGCGTCGCGCTCCCCTGTCTGCTCGTCGCCACGGCCGTGTGGCCCTTCTCCGTGCTGGTGATCGGCGGCAGCGCGGCGTTCTTCGCCCTCTCCTGTGTGGGCTCCTTCGTCATCCCCCAGTTGCCGCGCCACCGGAGCCTGGCGGCCTTCGCGCTGACCGCCTACGTCGCCGCGGTGGGCGCGACGAAACTGCTGGGGGCGCACGACGACTTTTCCGGTGTTCTGATCCAGTACGTCCTCGTCCCCACGGGCGTCACCGCGGCGCTGATCGGGCTCAGGTTCCCCAACAAGCGGTTCTACGACGTCGTCACGGAGCTGGAGGAGGCACGGGAGCGGGAAGCGGAGCTGGCCGTCATCCGCGAGCGCGTCCGCTTCGCCAGTGACCTGCACGACATCCAGGGCCACACCCTCCACGTGGTGAAGCTGAAAACGGCGCTCGCCCAGAAACTCGTCGCCAACGACACCGAACGCGCCAAACAGGAGCTGCGGGAGATTCACGCCCTGGTCAGCGACACCATCACCCAGACGAAGGAGCTCGCCTACGCGCAGCGGCGGCTCAACCTCTCCGCGGAGCTGGAGAACGCGAGAAACCTCTTCGAGGCCGCGGGCATCCAGGTGCGCGTCAACCGCGAAGCGGACGTCGACCCGGCCGCGGGCGAGCTGCTCGGCCAGGTTCTGCGCGAGACCACGACCAACATCCTGCGCCACGCCCAGGCGACGTGGGTGCGGATCACGCTGTCGGAGTCGAGCATCACCATCGTCAACGACGGCGCCCCGCAGGCACCACTGCCCGAGCTGCGGGGACTGGCCGCCCTCGAACAACGCGTCGCCGCCGAGGGAGGCGAACTGACGGTCCGGCAGGACGGTGGGGAGTTCCTGACGGCGGCGGCGTTCCCGCACCGGCGTTGACCCACCGTGGTGCCCGGCGCCTGGCTGCGCGCCGCGCGCGGGTGGCCGGATGGCCGCTGAGCCGGCGCCGGGTCCGTCACGGGCGTCGCGTCTGAGGGCGAGGGCACGCCTCGGCGGCACCGGCGCCAGGGGCTGGCGTCCTCCGGTGGACGCCCGCCCCTGGGTGTCACTGCTCGACGTTGGCGTTGTACTTCTGGATGGGCGTCTGCAGCGTGGCGGCGGCGTTCTGCATCGCCTGCTCGGCCGGGGTCCGCGGCTCCTGGCCCGCCCCGGCGGGCACGGCCTGCTCGAGACCGACCTCCGCCGCCTTCCTGGCCTCGGGCATGACGCCGAGGAGGCAGCCCGACGTGGCCGCCGACGGCTGCTGGGCGCGCAGCTGCGTCACCGCGACCTGGAAGTTGGGGTTGTCGTTCGCCTTGGCCTGCGGGTTGACCGGCACGTAGCCGGTGGCTTCGTGCCACTTCGCCTGCTGCTCGGGCGTGTTGGAGAACTTCACGAACTCCCAGGCGGCCCGCTTCTCCGCGTCGGAGTGCCCGGCCGCGTTGATCCACAGGGAGGCGCCGCCGATGATCGTGCCGCCGCTGGAGGAGTCGGACACCTTGGGGAACGGGGCGGTCTTCAGCTCGAACTTGCCCTTCGCGGCCTCGGTGTAGCCGCCAAGGGCGGAGGTTGACTCCAGGTGCAGGGCGATCGTCCCGGTCTTGAACGCGTTCTGGGCCTGGTCGGTCGGTCGGCCGGTGTTGGTGGCGTAGCCCTCCTTCACCAGGTCGCCCAGCCACTGGGCGAACTTGGGTCCGGCGCCGGTGCCGAAGTTCACCTTGCTGGCCAGGCCGTTCCTGCCGTTGCCGTTGTCGCAGTATTCGGTGTTGTCCTGGGCGGTCAACTGCTCGACGAACCAGCCGTAGAGCGCGGCGTTGAAGCCGAACTGCTTGACCGTTCCGCCCTCTTCGACGGTGAGCTTCTTCGCCCACTCGCCGACCTCGTCGAGCGTGGCGGGCGGCTTGTCCGGGTCGAGCCCGGCCTTCTTCACGGCGTCCGCGTTCATGTAGAGCAGCGGCGCCGAGGAGTTGAACGGCATCGACCAGAGCTTGTTCTTGATCGTGTAGTAGCTGGCGATGTTGGGCTCGATGTTCGCGTTCTGGTCGAACTTGTCCAGCTCGATGAACTTGTACATCGGGACGACCTGCTGGGAGTCGTACATGAACCGCGAGCCGATGTCGTAGATCTGGACCAGGGGCGGCGTGGCCTCCTGCTGTACGGCCTGCTTGTAGGCGACGACCATCTGGTCGTAGTCGCCCTTGAAGACCGGCTTCACGGTGATCTTGTCGTTCACCTTCTTGAAGTCGTCCACCATGGCCTTGATGGCGAGCTCGTTCTTCTCCTTCATCGAGTGCCAGAACTCGATCTCGATCGGTTCGGTGATCGCGTCCGCGCCGGGCGCCGTGGCGGCCTCGCCGCCTTCGCCCGAGCCCGCATCGCCACCGCAGCCCGTCAGAGCGAGGGAGAGCGCGGCCGTGACCACCAGCCCGTCGCGCGTACGCCGAAATCGGGGTCGTGCCATCTGGGAACTCCGTTTCTTGTTCACGATTACTTCACCGCGCCCGCGGTGAGGCCGCGGATGATGAAACGCTGCCCGAAGATCACGAGCACGAGGGTGGGCAGCAGTGCGAGGGTGACCCCGGCCAGGATGAGCGTCGGGCTGGACGATTCGGCGTCGTTCAACATGGAGACGCCGATCTGCAGCGTCTTGTACTGGTCGTCGTTGCCGAGGATCAACGGCCAGAAGTACTGGTTCCAGGTGGTCATGAATACGTAGACGCCGACGGCGGCGATGGCCGGTTTCGACAGGGGAAGCAGGATCCGCCACAGGAACCGCAGATGGCCGCATCCGTCCATCACCGCGGCGTCACGCACCTCGATCGGGAACTGCAGGAACGACTGCCGCAGCAGGAACGTGCCGAAGGCGTGGGCGAGGAAGGGCAGCGTGAGCCCGAGGTAGGTGAGCGGCCCCTTGGTCAGCCCCAGGTCCGAGATCAGCAGGTAGTTGGGCAGGATGATCGCTTCCCACGGCACCATGAGCGTCACCATGAACAGCGCGAACATCGCCGTCTTGGCCCACATCCGCAGGAACGCGAACGCGTAGGCGGCCAGGACGCTGGACAGGAGCTGGCAGATGGTGACGATGCCGGTCTGGATCGCCGAGTTGAGATACTGCCTGGCCAGCGGGATGGTGTCGAGCGCCGACGCGTAGTTGCCGACGTCGATCGCCGTCGGGAGGAGCTTCGGCGGATAGCTGGCCAGGTCGCTCGGCGTCATGATGCCGCCTATGAACGCGTAGTAGAGCGGGAAGACCACCGGGAGCGCGCACACGATGAGCACGAGATAGACAACGATCTTGCTCGCGGCCGAGGAGGAGGTGCTCATCGGTAGTGGACTCTCCTTTCCAGCACACCGAACTGGATGCCGGTACACGCGAGGACGACCACCAGGAGCACGATCGCCGCGGCACTGGCCGTGCCGAAGTCCGACGACCCGTAGCTGAAGGCCTTCTCGTAGATCCAATAGACCAGCGTGGACGTCGCCCCGTCCGGGCCGCCCTTGGTGAGGATGTGGATCTGCCCGAAGCTCTGCAGCGCGTGGATCGTGGAGATCACGATGAGGAAGAACAGCTGCGGGGAGAGCATGGGAACGGTGATCCGGCTGTGCAACCGCCATCCCGTCGCGCCGTCGAGCCTGGCCGCCTCCACCACCTCGGCGGGGATCGCGCCGACCCCCGCGGACAGGACGAGGACGTTGTAGCCGAGCGTCATCCAGACCGTGGTGATCGAGATCGAGATCAGAGCCAGGTCCGGCTCGGTCAGCCAGCCGATCCGGTCGACGCCGACGTGGCTGAGGATGCCGTTGGCCATGCCCACGGCCGGGTTGTAGATGAGGGCGAAGATCACCGACGCGGTGGCCACGGAGAAGGCGAACGGCAGCGCGAACACCGTACGGAACATCCTCTGCCCGCTGATCCGCGACTCCAGCAGCAGGACGACCGCGAGTGCGCCGACGATCGCCGGAACCACGGTGAAGAGGGCGAATAACGCCGTGGTCCCCAGCGCCTTGAAGAAGCCCGGGTCGCTGAACATGCCTGCGAAGTTGTCAAGCCCGACGAACTTGTTGGCTCGCCCGATGATGTCGGTCCCCATCGTGGACAGGTAGAACGTCCTGCCCAGCGGGTAGAAGACGAAGACGGCAAAAATGATCAGCGAGGGCGCCAGATAGAGCAACGACAACCGGCGCTCGCCCGTCGGTCCCCGTTGCCTGATGGTGCGAGCTTCCATCGTCGCGCAGTCTCACTTTCGTTGACCTGGTGCTTCGTTGTGCTCGCTGGATTCTGCCGACTAAGGCCCCATTTCGGTAGCCCCGCTCACTGAAGCGCATAGTGAACGTTCGCGGAACGTTATCCGGGCAGCACCGCGGGCCACCGTCAGGCGGCACGCGTACGCTCGGCGCGCGGGGCCGTGTGAACGGGCCGCGGCCGGCCTGCCTCACGCGTCGGTGGCGGCGGGCGCGCAGCGGATGGGGCCGGTGGTGGCCCGGGCGAGCTGATCGGCGTAGTGCGCGATCCTGTGGTTGATCGGGTCGAGGTTCTCGGTGGGCTGCTCGATCTGCGTCGTCACCTCGCCGCGGTGCCTCCGCAGCAGCGCCAGGAGGTCCTCTTCGTTGCCGGCGCCCTGCCGGATGAGATGCGCGTACTGCCGGATGGCGGGCAGCGGCATGCCCGAGGCGCGCAGGTTGACGCAGAGGTGGAGCCATTCCACGCACATCCGCACTTCCCACGATATTTCCCAGGAGCCAGATCATGCGTTACCGCGTCCTCGGCGGCACCGGCATCGAGGTGAGCGTCCACTGTCTGGGCTCCATGATGTTCGGCGCCGTCGGCAACCCCGACCACGACGACTGCGCCCGCATCATCCACCACGCCCTCGACCAGGGCATCAACTTCATCGACACGGCCGACGAGGAGAGCCTGCGACGCCTGCGGACCGACTGGATCGACCTCTACCAGGTGCACAGGCCCGACCACACGACCGACATCGAGGAGACGCTCGACGTGCTGGGCGACCTCGTCGGTCAGGGGAAGATCCGCGCGTTCGGCTGCTCGACGTTCCCCGCCGAGGACATCGTGGAAGCCCACCACGTCGCCGAGCGCCGCGGGCTGCGGCGGTTCAGGACCGAGCAGCCCCCGTACTCGCTCATCGCCCGGGCGTCGAGGCCGACGTCCTCCCGGTGTGCCAGCGGTACGGCATGGGCGTCGTGACCTGGAGCCCGCTCGCGTCCGGCTTCCTGACCGGCAAGTACAGGAAGGGACAGCCCATCGACCTGACCACCGGACGCGCGTCGATCAATCCGAACCGCTTCGACCCCTCGATCCCCGAGAACGCGGCCAAACTCGACGTCGTGGAACAGCTCATCGAGGTCGCGGCGGACCTCGGCTGCTCGCTGCCCGAACTCGCCGTCGCCTTCCCTGCGGTGCACCCTGCCGTCACCTCGGTCATCACCGGCCCGCGTACCATGCAGCAGCTGGAGGCGACGCTCAAGGGCGCCGCGCTCACCCTCGACGACTCGGCCCTCGACCGCATCGACGGGATCATCCCGCCCGGCACCAACCTCTACCAGCCCGATGGCGCATGGCGCCGGCCGGCACTGACCTGCTCCGCCGCCCGGCGACGCCCGGCCACCGACCGAGCCGCCTTCCCCCAGGTGGTCTGAACGGTGGTTCCGGCCTGCGGCGGACGGCGCTGACCGCTCACAACGATCCGCGGCAGGCTGCCCGGGGGCGGGGCGGGCCGGGCCGGGCCGGGCAGTCAGGCGGGGCCGGACAGGCGGGGCCG
>NZ_SMKP01000148.1:0-27325 GCF_004349015.1 Nonomuraea diastatica | reverse complement strand
GGCCCGGGTTGCAGAAGTGGGAGACGGCCAGGTGGCTGCCGGGCGGGAGGCGGGAGACCAGGCGGGCCGTGAGCCCGGCAGGGTCGTCCTCGTCGGGCAGGTGGTGCAGGATGCCGAGGAGCAGCAGGCCCACGGGTTCGGTGAAGTCGATGAGCCGGGCGACTTCGGGGTCGTCCAGGATCTTGTCGGGCTGCCTGAGGTCGGCCTCGACGACGGTAGTGGTGTCGTCGACGGCGAGCAGGGCGCGGCCGTGGACGAGGACGATGGGGTCGTTGTCGACGTAGGCGACCCGCGTGCCCGGTGCGGACGCCTGGGCGATCTCGTGCACGTTGCCCTGCGTCGGCAAGCCCGAGCCGATGTCCAGGAACTGGCGGATGCCGGCCTCCGCCGTGAGATGGCGAACGACGCGCCTCAGGAACTCCCTGGCGGCCCGCGCCGCCTCCGGCGCGTCCGGGGCGACTTCGAGCGCGAGCCGGGCCATTTCGCGGTCCGACTCGTAGTTGTCCTTGCCGCCGAGCATGAAGTCGTAGACACGGGAGACGCTGGGGCTGGCGGTGTCCACGCCCTGTGGCGCGCGCTTCTGCTCGTTGTCGGCCATGGTCGGCTCCTTCGGAAACGTCGCGAAAACGACTGGCGCGATCATACTGCTGCATTGCCGATATTTACGGCTTTTCGCCGATTCGAGTAAAGGACAGTCACCGGCGTTGTCAGAAGGCGTCAGGCGGACTCGCGGATCACGAGTTCGGTGGGCAGGATCACCGGTTCGAGCTGCCCGGCGCCGTCGATGAGCGCCAGCAGCAGGCGGATGGTCTCCTGCGCCATTTCGGTCAGCGGCTGGCGGATCGTGGTCAGCGGCGGATGCGTGGAGACGGCCACCGAGGAGTCGTCGAACCCGCCCACCGCCACGTCCTCCGGCACGCTGCGCCCGGCCGCCCGCAGCGCCGCCAGCGCGCCCGCCGCCATCAGGTCGGAGGCCACGAAGACGGCGTCGATGTCGGGCGTGCGCTCCAGCAGATCGGCCATCGCCCGCTCGCCGCTGGCCTGGGTCCAGTCGCCGTGCGCGATCAGCTTCGAGGTGGCCTTGCGCCCCAGCACCTCGGCGAACCCCTCCAGCCGCTGGATGCCGCCCGGCGTGTCCATCGGCCCGGTGATCATGGCGATGCGCCGGCGGCCCTGGGCGACGAAGTATTCGGTCATCTGGCGGGCGCCGAGCCGCTCGTCGGCGGCCGCGTACGGGATGACGCTCTCCTGCCCGATGACGGCGCCGCAGGAGACGGCGGGCGGCCCGGAGCCGAGCGCCTCGACGAGGGGGTCGCCCGCGTGCGTCGAGACCAGCAGCACGCCGTCGGCGTGGCCGCCCCGCACGTAGCGGACCACCCGCTCGCGGTCGCCCGCGTCGCCGGCCAGCATCATGACCAGCGACAGGTCGCGCTCGGCCAGCATCTTGATCGCGACCCGGATGAGCGTGCTGTAGTTGGGGTCCTCGAACAACTTCTCGTACGGCTCCGACAACACCATCACGACTGAGCCGGTGCGCTGGGTGACCAGGCTGCGGGCGGCCCGGTTGACGACGTAGCCGGTCTCCGAGATCGCCCTCTCGATGGCCACGCGTGCCGCGGGGCTCACGTATTTGTCGCCGTTGAGCAGGCGGGACACCGTGCCGCGGGACACGCCCGCGGCGGCGGCGACATCGTGGATCGTAGGGCGTTTCACTTGACGGCTCCGGAGGACAGGTCGGTCCTCCAGTATCGCTGCATCGTGAGGAAAAGTGCGATCAGGGGCACGATCGACAGCAGCGCGCCCGTGAGGATCAGGTTGTAAAGGGCGGGCTGGTTGGCCCCGGCCGCCAGCAGCGTGTAGAGACCGACGGTGAGCGGGAACTTGCCGTCGTCGCCGAGCATGATGAACGGCAGCAGGAAGTTGTTCCAGATGGCCACGAACTGGAACAGGAAGATCGTCACCATGCCCGGCACCATGAGCGGCAGCGCGACCCGCGACAGCAGGCGCCCCTCGCCGGCCCCGTCGATCCGCCCGGCCTCCAGCAGCGAGTCGGGGATCGCCGCGGCCGCGTAGACGCGGGCCAGATAGATGCCGTACGGGTGCAGGATCTGCGGCAGCAGCACGGCCCAGTGGCTGTCGGCCAGGCCGATCTCGGAGAACAGCAGATACTGCGGGATGGCCAGCACCACGGCGGGCACGAGGATGCCGCCGATGAGCAGGTTGAAGATCGCGTTCCGGCCGCGGAACCGGTATTTCGCCAGCGCAAACCCCGAGACGGCCGAGACAGCGGTCGACAGCAGCGCGCCGCCGCCCGCGTAGAACAGCGTGTTGGCCGCCCAGAGCCAGAACACCCCGTCGCGGTAGGCGAACAGCTCCGCGACGTTGTCGAAGAAGCCGGTGCCGAAGGAGAGCGTCGAGGTGCTGAACAGCTCGCCGGGCGACTTGGTGGCCGCGATCAGCACCCAGACCACGGGGAACAGGCAGTAGATCGCGCCGAGGAGGAGCAGCGCCGTGGGCGCCACCCCCCACGGCCTGCCCGCGGACGCGCCGTGCGCGCGGCGGCGGTGTGCGGTGGCGGCGGTGACCCCGGCCATCAGCCCTCCCTGAAGGCGCGGTCGCGGACCACGCGCAGGAACCCGAACGACAGGACGAGAGAGATCGCCGCGATGACGATCGAGGTGGCGGCGGCCGAGTACAGGTCGCCGGTGACGAACGCGTCGCGGTAGACCTTCATGAGCGGGCTCCACGTGGAGCTGATCGTGTTCGTCAGCGGCCGGAGCGCGGTGGGCTCGGTGAACACCTGGATGGTCGCGATGATCGAGAACACCGTGGTGAGGACGATCGCGGGGGTCAGCATCGGGATCTTGACCCGGAGCGCGATCTGCACCTCGGAGGCGCCGTCGAGTCGCGCGGCCTCGTACAGGTCGCGCGGGATCGCCCGGAGCGCGGTGTAGAGCACGAGCATGTTGAAGCCGACCCCGCCCCACACCGCCACGTTCGCCATGGAGTACGTGACGGTGGTCGCGCCGAGGTAGTCGACGTCCAGGACGGCCCTGATCGGGCTGAGCGAGGGCAGGTAGAGGAAGCCCCACAGCAGGGTGGCCGCCACCCCCGGAACCGCGTACGGCAGGAAGATCGCGATCCGGGAGAAGCGGGCCAGCCGCACCCGTGCGGAGTCCAGCAGCAGGGCGAACAGCAGCGCCAGGCCGAGCATCACGACCAGCACCAGCGCGCCGTAGCCGAGCACCCGCAGCCAGCCCTGCCACAACTCGGCGTCGGCCAGGGCCGCGGCGAAGTTGTCGAACCCGACGAAGGCCTCGCGCCGCGCGCCCTTCCCGAGCCCCAGCCCCGACACTCTGGTCCTGCGCATCGCCAGGTAGACGGTGTAGGCGATGGGCACCGCGAGGAAGAGCGTGAACAACACGATCGCGGGGGTCAGGAACAGGTACGGCCACGCCCCCTTTTGCGACCGTTTCATGACGCGATCTGGAAGCCGGACTTGCGCATGTCGGCGACCGTGGCGTCCTGCATGGCCTGCACGGCCGCGGAGAACGGCGTGCCGTCCTGCAGCGCCTTGTCGAAGCCGTCCTTGAAGGAGTTGAACGTCACGCCGACGTTCGGCCCGAAGGTGAAGCCGCGCGCCCCCACGGACACGGCGGCGGCCTGCTGCCAGAAGTCGGGCTGGTTGGAGAAGTACTCGGGCGCCTCGCCGAGGCCCGACTGCGCCGCGGTCGCCGCCGGGTAGATCGCGGCCTCCTTGACGAGCAGGTCGATGGCCTTCGGGTCGGTGTTGAGCCACGTGGCGAACTTCGCGGCGGCCGCCTTGTTCGGAGTCTTGGTCGACACGGCGGTGGACGAGCCACCCCAGAAGCCGCTGAAACTCTCGCCGGCGTTCCACTGGGGGAGCGGCGCGACGGCCCACTTGCCCTTGGCCTTGGGCGCGTTGCTCGACAACACGCCCGGCGCCCACACGGCCGACGGCCAGGTCAGCAGCTTGCCGTCGTTGAGCGCCTTGTTCCATTCAGGGGTGAAGTACGGCATGTCGTCGATGGCGCCCTCCTTGACCAGCCCGCCCCAGTAGTCGGCGACCTTCTTGGTGGGCTCGTCGGCGATGTCGACCTTCCACGACTCGCCGCTGATCGACCACCACTGCGCGCCGGCCTGTTGCGCGAGACCTGTGAACGCTCCCGGGTCCTTGCTGGAGAACGTGCCGAGATACGCCTTCGGGTCCTTCTTGCGCACCGTGCGGGCCGCCTCGCCGTACTCCTGCCACGTCTTCGGGACCTCGATGCCGTACTTGTCGAACAGGTCCTTGCGGTAGAAGAGCATCATCGGGCCGCTGTCCTGCGGGATGCCGTACACCGCGTCGGTGCCGAGGGTGACGAGGTTCCACAGGCCCTCGGAGAATTCGCCTTTGATCGGGTCGGTCTCGGCCTTGAGGTCGGCCACGGCGTCGGCGGCGATGAACGACGGCAGGTGCTGGTATTCGGCCTGCACCAGGTCGGGCGGGTTGCCGGCCTTGGCGGCTGTGAGGTATTTCGCGGCCGCGTCGTCGCCGCCGGCCTGCTTGCTGACCGTCACCTGGATGTCGGGGTTGGCGTCGTTCCACGCCTTGACGATTTTGTCCATGTTCGGGGCCCACGTCCAGTACGTGAGCTTGACAGGACCCTGGGGAGCGGTCGTGGCCGGCGCCGCCTCGGGGCTCTCGGCGGGCTCGCCGGACCCGCAGCCCGTGAGGGCGCCGGACATGCAAGTCACCGTAAGTGCGACGGCCAGGACTCCAAGGCGGTTGGCGCGCATGCGTACCTCCAGAATGTTCTGTGAACGTGCACAGACTGGAGGAGGGCGGAAATCACCGTCAAGGGGTTGTTACGCTCTCGTTAACCTTCCGCGTTGGCCATCAGGCTGCAGGGAATTTGCGGGAGCAGTTCCCTTGTTCCTTAACGTGCCTTACTGTGCACGTTCACAGAAGCTTTTCGAGGGGGATGGATGTATCCGGAGCGTCCTGCCGGTATCGCCTTTGGCGGGGACTACAACCCAGAGCAGTGGCCGCGCGAGACTCTCGACGAGGACGTGGCCCTGATGCGCGAGGCCGGGGTCAACCTGGTCAGCCTGGGCATATTCTCGTGGGCGCTGATGGAGCCCGAGGAGGGGCGCTACACGTTCGGCTGGCTGGACGACGTCATCGACCGGCTGCACGAGGGGGGCGTCGCGGTCGACCTGGCCACGCCGACCGCCGCGCCGCCCGCCTGGTTCGTGGCCCGGCATCCCGACGTGCTGCCGGTGACCAAGGAGGGGACGCGGATCGGGTTCGGCGGCAGGCAGAGCGCCTGCTCCAGCGCCCCGGCCTTCCGCGCGGCGACCGCGCGCCTGGTGCGCGCGCTGGGGGAGCACTACCGCGGTCATCCCGCCGTCGTCATGTGGCACGTGCACAACGAGTACGGGGCGCCGCTCGGCGAGTGTTACTGCGAGCACAGCGTGGCGGCCTGGCGCGTCTGGCTCCGCCAGACGTACCGGGACATCGCGGCACTGAACGACGCCTGGGGGGCCACGTTCTGGGGACAGACCTACACCGACTGGTCCGAGATCGACGCCCCGCGCGCCAACCACACGGTGCTCAACCCGGCCCAGCGGCTCGACTACGCCCGCTTCAGCGACGGCCAGCACCGCGAGCACTACGCGCTCCAGCGCGACATCCTGCGCGAGCTCACCCCGGGCATCCCGGTGACCACGAACTTCGCCGGCACCGTCAACTGCAAATCCACCGACCTGTGGCGGTGGGCCCGCGAGGTCGACGTGATCGCCAACGACCACTACCTGAAGGCCGAGCGGCCCGACAACCACATCGACCTGGCGATGTCCGCCGACCTGGCCCGCTCGGTGGCCGGGGGCGCGCCGTGGATGCTCATGGAGCATTCGGCGGGCGCGGTCAACTGGCAGCCGCGCAACCTCGCCAAGCGGCCGGGGGAGCTGCGCCGCAACAGCCTCGCGCACGTCGCCCGAGGCTCGGACAGCGTGCTGTTCTTCCAGTGGAGGGCCTCGCGGTTCGGGGCGGAGAAGTTCCACTCCGGCCTGGTCCCGCACGCCGGGACCGACTCCGCGCAGTGGCGCGAGGTGGTGCGGCTGGGTGGCGACCTGCGCGCGCTCGCCGGCGTCAGGGGCGGCCGGGTGCGGGCCGAGGTGGCGATCGTCTGGGACTGGGAGTCGTACTGGGCGCTGGAGCTGGACTGGCGGCCGTCGGTGGACCTGACGTTCCGGGAGCGGATGGACGCCTTCTATGAGGCGCTGTGGCGGGAGCATGTCACGGTGGACTTCGTCCACCCTTCCGCCGATATTTCGGGATATCGGGTGGTGGTCACGCCCAGCTCGTACCTCCTCACCGAGGCCGCCGCCAAGAACCTGCACCGGTACGTCGAAGCGGGCGGCAACCTGCTCGTGTCGTATTTCTCCGGCATCGTCGACGAGCACGACACCCTCCACCCGGGCGCCTACCCGGGCGCGCTGCGCGAGCTGCTCGGCCTGTCGATCGAGGAGTTCCACCCGCTGCGCGAGGACGAGACGGTCGAGCTGGGCGGCCAGGAAAGCATCACCGCCCGCGTCTGGTCGGAGCGGATCCGCCCGGCCGGCGCGGTCACCGTACGCGCCTTCGCCGGCGGGCCCGACGCGGGACACCCCGCCTTCACCCGCCACGACCTCGGCGCAGGCACCGCCTGGTACCTCGCCACCGCTCCCGTCACCGCTCCCGTCACCGGCCCTGTCACCGGCCCTGTCACCGGTTCTGCCGCCGGCTTGCGCGAACTGCTCGCGCAGGTGCTCGACCACGCGAACGTGTCCCGGCCACGCGGCCTCCCCGACACCCTGGAGCTGGTGCGCAGGGGCGGCCACGTCTTCCTGATCAACCACGGCGACGACCCAGTGACGGTCGAGGGGGTGAGCGGCGTCAGCGTGTTCGACGGCATGCGGCACGACGGCGCGGTCACCGTCGCGCCCGGCGCGGTCACCGTCGTCGTGGAAACCGTTCACTGAGTTTCAAGGGTTCTCAGTGATTCGCTCGTGGTCACCGCCGGCCCGTCGTCGGGCAACGCCCGGGAGAACCGGCCCCCGTTCGGCTACGACGACCGGGCGCTGCCCGCGATGGAGGTGCTCGGCCGTCTCTGAGGGTGTGCCCGGCGGGGTCCCGCCGTCCCGGACCAGATCGAAGGGAATCTGTGGATCTCGCCGTCAGGTTGACATGATGGCCGTATGACGATCACCCCGCTGAGCTCGGAAGAGCTGCTCACCACCACCCGCCGGCACCCAGCGGCGGGTCTCCGAGAGCGCCGATTACCTGAGCGAGCGCATGGGCGACGTGCCGGTGCTGGTGCTCGGGTGCATCCACGCGCCCGGCGGGCTGCCCGAGGGCAACCAGGCGGGGTCGTGGGGTTCGCTGCTACCCGCGGCGTGGAGCTACATGCTGGCCGCCCGGGCCCGCGGCCTCGGCACCGCCTGGACCTCCCTGCACCTGGCGTACGAGAGCGAGATCGCCGAACTGCTCGGCATCCCCGCCGACGTACGCCAGGGCGTGCTCATCCCCACCGCCTACCACACGGGTGAACCGCCTACCACACGGGTGAGACGTTCAGGCCCGGGCACCGGCAGCCGCTGGTCGAGGTGCTTCACCTCGACCGCTGGTAGGAGCACAGCTGGTAGGAGCACAGTGGAAGGCACCCCCTACGTGAAGGAGAGCCCGTGACCCCCCTGCCCACGCTGCCGACGTCGCTGGTCGGAAGTTACGCCCAGCCGGAATGGCTGATCGATCGCGCCAGACTGGCCGAGCGGTTCCCGCCGCGGGTCCGAGCCAAGGAGCTGTGGCGCGTCCCGCCCGAGCTGCTCGCCCAGGCCCAGGACGACGCCACCGAGCTGGCGATCAGGGCCCAGGAGCGCGCCGGGCTGGACATCGTCACCGACGGCGAGATCCGGCGCGAGAGCTACTCCAACCACTTCGCCACCGCTCTCGACGGCATCGACCTCGACAACCCGGGCACGGCGCTCGACCGCAGCGGCCATCCCAACCCGGTGCCGCGCATCGTCGGCCAGATCCGCCGCGCCCGCCCGATCGAGGTGGACGACCTGCGTTTCCTGCGCGCCCACACCGGCCGCACGATCAAGATGACGGTGCCGGGGCCGTTCACGATGAGCCAGCAGGCCCAGAACGAGCACTATCCCGACGCCGAGGCGGCGGCGATGGACTACGCGGCGGCGGTCAACGCCGAGATCCGCGACCTGTTCGCGGCGGGCGCGGACATCGTCCAGATCGACGAGCCGTACATGCAGGCCAGGCCGGATCAGGCGCGCGCCTACGGGCTGGCCGCGCTGAACGCCGCGCTCGACGGCGTCACCGGCACGACGGCGGTGCACATCTGCTTCGGCTACGCGGCGATCATCCATGACCGGCCTGAGGCGTACTCGTTCCTGCCCGAGCTGGCCGGCTGCCCGGTCGAGCAGGTGTCGATCGAGACCGCCCAGTCGGGGCTGGATCTGGGGGTGCTGTCCGACCTGAAGGACAAGACGGTCATCCTCGGGGTGATCGACCTGTCCACGCCGGACGTCGAGCCGGTCGAGCTGGTGGCTGACCGGGTGCGCCGGGCGTTCGACCGGGTGCCGCCCGAGCGCGTCGTCATCGCCACGGACTGCGGGATGAAATATCTGCCCAGGGAGTCGGCGGAGGGCAAGATGCGTGCCATGGCGGGCGCGGCCCGCCTGCTGCGCGGCGAGCTCGGCCGGTCATGACCGCCGCCGGCGCGCGGCGGCGCCGCTCCTTCATCATGATCGTATGAACCACGCCCCTCACATCGGCCGCCGCGGTGCCCGCGTGCACCACGCCTACCCCTTCGACCCGACCCACGGCTACGACCTGGACGCCCTGCTCGCCGTCCCTGCCCCCGAGGAGCCGGACGGCTTCGCGGCGTTCTGGCGCGAGCTGCGCGCCCGTGCGGCGACCGTGGACGTGGATCCCTGTGCGGGACCGCCGGAGGGGGAGGGCGGCGGCGTGGTCGTGCGTCCCGTGCGCTACACCTCGCTCGGCGGGGTCCGCCTCGGCGGCTGGCTCACCGTGCCCGCGGACGGCCGGGTCACGCGCGGCTGCGTGGTGGGCCACGGCTACGGCGGCCGCGACGGTGTCGGCCCGCTGCCGCTCACCCGGCACACGGCGGCGATCTGGCCGTGCGCGCGCGGCCTGGGCGCCCGCGGCACGCACCCCGGCATCCCCTCCGACGCCGCGCGGCACGTCCTGCACGGCATCGAGGCCAGGGACACCTACGTGCACGGCGGTTGCGCGGCCGACCTGTGGTGCGCGGCGACCGCCCTGCTGGACCTCGTGCCCGAGGCCGCGGGCAGGCTCGACTACATCGGCGCCAGCTTCGGGGGCGGCATCGGCGCGCTGGCGCTGCCCTGGGACGATCGCTTCGCCGCCGCCGCCCTCGTCGTGCCCAGCTTCGGCGCCCATCCCCTGCGCCTCACCCTGCCCTGCACCGGCAGCGGCGAGGCCGTCCGCGTCAGGCACGCGAGCCGCCCGGAAACGGCCGAGGTGCTGAGGTACTTCGACGCGGCCACGGCCGCCGCCCGGATCGCGATCCCGGTGCACGTCGCCGCCGCGCTCTTCGACCCGGCCGTGCCGCCGCCCGGCCAGTTCGCCGTCCACAACGCGCTGGCCGGACCAAGGGAGCTGTACGTGCTGGAGACCGGCCACCACGACCACCCCGGTGTGCCGGCGGCGGAGAGGAGGCTGGCCGCGTCCCAGCAGGCGTTCCTTTGTTCATGAAATGTCGCATATACCGAATTGCCGATTTAGGATCATGGGCCTAGCCCCCCATGACCATCCGAGGAGCCGGCAGTGTCCGAGAGCGAGCAGGAAAGCGCCCCGCCCGGTGTCGACACCAGCAAGCCCAGCGTCTCCCGCGTCTACGACTACATGCTCGGCGGCAAGGACAACTACGAGGTCGACCGCCAGGTGGCCGCCATGGCGCTCAAAGTCGCGCCGGACGCGCCCGAGGCGGCCAGGGCCAACAGGGAGTTCCTCCGCCGCACCGTGCTCCACCTGGCCGCGCGGGCCGGCGTCCGCCAGTTCCTCGACCTCGGCTCAGGCCTGCCGACGCAGGGCAACGTGCACGAGATCGCCCAGGCCGTCGCCCCGCGCTCCCGGGTCGTCTACGTCGACCACGACCCGATCGTGCTCGTGCACGGCCGCGCGCTGCTGGCCGTCGACCAGACCACCACGATCATCGAGGCCGACGCCCGCCACCCGGAGGCCATCCTCGCCGACAGGAAGACGCGCGGCCTCATCGACTTCTCCGAGCCGGTCGGGTTGCTGATGTTCGGGCTCCTGCACCACCTCGGCGACGACGATGACCCGGCCGGCATCGTGGCCCGGCTCGTCCGGGCGCTCGCCCCGGGCAGCCACCTGGTGATCTCGCACTTCTGCAACCCGGGGGAGGCCATGCCCGAGGTGTCGCGGCAGGCGTACGCGGCGGAGAAGATCTTCAACGAGCACCTCGGCACCGGGCGCTGGCGCTTCCGCGAGGAGATCCTCGCTTTCTTCGACGGGCTGGAGCTGCTGGAGCCCGGCCTGGTGCCGCTGCCCGAGTGGCGGCCCGGCGCCGACGACCACGCGACGCCGGGCATCACCTACCACACCTTCGTCGGAGGCGTGGCCCGCAAACCCTAGCCCGCGGACCCGAGCCCGCCAAGCCTGCCCGCGACCCCTAGGACGGCAGCTTGCCGGTGGCGACCACCTCGCGGTACCAGTGGGCGCTGTCCTTCCAGGTGCGCTCCATGGTGTCGCGGTCCACCCGCACGATGCCGAACCGCTTGGCGTACCCGTGCGCCCACTCGAAGTTGTCCATCAGCGACCACACGAAGTAGCCGCGCACGTCCGCCCCGGCCGCCATCGCCTCGGTCACGGCCGTCAGGTGGCGGCGCAGGTAGTCGACGCGGCGCTCGTCACGGACGCGCCCGTCGGCGTCCACGACGTCGGCGAACGCCGCGCCGTTCTCGGTGATCATCAGGGGCAGGCCGGGGTGGTCGTGGTGCAGCCGCAGCAGCAGCTCGGTCAGGCCGGTCTCGTCGATGTTCCAGCCCATCTCGGTGTACGGCCCGGGCTGGCGGACGAACTCGACGTTCTCGCACGCGATCCACGGCGAGGCCGCTCCGTCCTGGTGCCCGTCAGCGGTCTCCCGCTGCGCGGAGCCGTCCCACTGGCGCACCAGGGTGGGGTTGTAGTAGTTGACCCCGAGCACGTCCAGCGGCTGGCACGCGGCCGCCTCGTCGCCGTCGCGCACGAACGACCAGTCGGTCACCGAGGCGGTGTCGGCGACGAGGTCGCGCGGGTAGGCGCCCTCCAGCATGGGGCCGAGGAACGCCCGGTTGGCCAGCGCGTCCGCGCGCCGTACGGCGTCGGCGTCGCGCTCGGACACGCCGCGCACGTGGTGCAGGTTGAGCGTGACCGACATCTGCGCCGCGGCGGCGGCGGTCGTGCGCAGCGCCTGGACGGCCAGGCCGTGGCCGAGATTGAGGTGGTGTACGGCGGCCAGGGCGGCGGCGGGCTCGGTACGGGCCGGGGCGTGCACGCCGGAGGCGTAGCCGAGGTAGCCCGAGCACCACGGCTCGTTCAGCGTGATCCACGTGTGCACGCGGTCGCCGAGCGCGTCGCCCATGAGCCGGGCGTACTCGGCGAAGCGCCGCGCCGTGTCGCGGTGCGGCCAGCCGCCCGCGTCCTCCAGCTCCTGCGGCAGGTCCCAGTGGTAGAGCGTGGCCACGGGCGCGATGTCCCTGGCGAGCAGGCCGTCCACCAGCCGGGAGTAGAAGTCCAGTCCTGGCGCGTTGACCGGGCCGCTGCCGCCGGGCTGCACGCGCGGCCAGGAGATGGAGAAACGGTACGCGCCGACGCCCAGCGCGGCCAGGATGTCGAGGTCCTCCTCGAGCCGGTGGTAGTGGTCGCAGGCATCGTCGCCGGTGTCGCCGCCCGCGACGAGCCCGGGTGTGTGGGAGAAGGTGTCCCAGATCGACGGGCCCCTGCCGTCCTCGTTCCAGGCGCCCTCCACCTGGTAGGCGGCGGTGGCGGTGCCCCACAGGAAGGTCTCGGGAAAGGTGGTCATGCTGCTCCTCAGAGGATGATCTCGATGTCGTCGGTGCCGGGCCCGGCGGCCACCCGCACGCCGCCTGGCGTCGTCTCAAGGTCGGGGTGCCGGGCCTCGCGCACCCCGGCGAGCAGCAGGTTCCAGGGCGGGCCCGCGCCCAGGACGCGGCGGGCGCGGACCCGCCCGCCCGTGCGCGAGACCTCGAACACCGCGGCGTCGGCGCCGTCCGCTGCGGGCACGGTGACCGTGCGGCTCTCGCCGTCGGCGAGATGGTGGACGCGGAGGGTGACGCCGTCGGCGTAGTCGTAGTCGGGCCGGTCGTCGCGGGCCCCGATCGGCAACACCGCGCCGGGCCGCACCAGCAGCGGCAGGCTGTCGAACCCGTGCCGCTCGGTACGCCAGCCGGGCCCGACGATGGGCTCGCCGTCGAGCAGCCGGGTCCACACCCCCTCAGGGACGTAATAGGAAATGTCGCCGTCGGCGGACAACACCGGCGCCACCAGCAGATCCGGGCCCAGCATGTACTGGGCGTCCAGGTGGTCGCAGGCCCGGTCATCGGGGAACTCCAGCTGCATCGCCCGCATCACCGGCAGGCCCTCCCCGGCGGCCTGCAGGGCGGCGCCGTACAGGTAGGGCATCAGCCGCGCCTTCAGCCGCGTGAACGCGCGCAGCACGTCGACCGACTCCTCGTCGAACAACCACGGCACCCGATAGGACCCGCTGCCGTGCAGCCGGCTGTGCGACGACAGCAGCCCGAAGGCCACCCACCGCTTGAACACGGCCGGATCGGGCATGCCCTCGAACCCGCCGATGTCGTGGCTCCAGAACCCGAACCCGGCCAGGCCGAGCGACAGCCCGCCCCGCAGCGACTCGGCCATCGCCTCGAACGTCGACTCGCAGTCGCCGCCCCAGTGCACCGGCATCCGCTGCCCGCCCACGGTGGCCGACCTGGCGAACAGCACGGGCGCCCCGCGCTCGGCCAGCACCTGGTGCACGGTCTCGTTGTAGACGAGGCTGTAGTAGTTGTGCATCCGCTCCGGGTCGGAGCCGTCGGCGTAGACGACGTCGGTCGGGATGCGCTCGCCGAAGTCGGTCTTGAACGCGTCCACCCCCATGTCGAGCAGCCCGCGCAGCCTCCCTGCGTACCATTCCCTGGCGGCGGGGGAGGTGAAGTCCACCAGCGCCCGGCCCGCCTGCCAGTGGTCATCCTGCCAGACGGTCCCGTCGGGGCGGCGCAGCAGGTGCCCGGCGGCGGCGCCCTCGTCGAACAACGCCGACGCCTGCCCGATGTACGGGTTGATCCACACGCACACGCGCAGCCCGCGCTCCTTGAGCCGGCGCAGCATGCCCTCCGGGTCGGGGAACACCTCCGGATCCCACTCGAAGTCGCACCACCGGTAGCGCCGCATCCAGAAACAGTCGAAGTGGAAGACGCTCAGCGGCAGGTCCCGCTCGGCCATCCCGTCCACGAACGACGTCACCGTGGCCTCGTCGTAGTCGGTGGTGAACGACGTCGACAACCAGAGACCGAACGACCACGCGGGCGGCAGCGCGGGGCGGCCGGTCAGCGCCGTGTAGCGGCGCAGGATGTCGGCCGGCGCCGGCCCGTGGATGATCAGGTATTCCAGGTCGTGGCCCTCGGCGCTGAACTGCACCCGCGACACCGTCTCCGAGCCCACCTCGAACGACACCCGGCCAGGATGGTTGACGAACACCCCGTAGCCGCGGTTGGTGAGGTAGAAGGGCACGTTCTTGTAGGCCATCTCGCTGCTGGTGCCGCCGTCGTCGTTCCAGACGTCCACGGACTGCCCGTTGCGCACCAGGGGGCCGAAGCGCTCGCCGAGCCCGTACACGAGTTCCCCGGCGCTCAGGCGCAGCTGCTCGACCATGAAGTGCCGCTCGCCGGCGTCGTGCATCACCCCCAGGCTCTTGCCGGCGCTGCGGGTCAGCTCGCGGCCGCCGGCGCTGAACGTCATCTCCCACGGCGCGTCCCTGCGCACCCGCACGGTGAGGGCGCCGCTGGTCAGGCCCGCGGTCTCGCCGTCCACGGCGACCCGCACGTCCGGCCGCTCGTCGCGCACCTCGAAGGCCGGGGCGTCCGGCACCGATCCGGCGAAGTGCACCGTACGGACCCTGATCACGTCCGGCATCGGGGACGACAGGTCCAGCCGCAGCACCGGGCCGTCGAGGGTGTGGCCGCGGCGGGTGATCTCCCTCGTCGGGGCGAGCACCCGCAGCGAGGCGGCGTCCGCGCTCACGTCGTGGGCCGAGGCGGCGTAGTCGCCCCGCACCCCGGGCCGCATCCGCCAGTAGCCGTCTTTGAACTTCATCGGATCGTGGCGCGGCGTCCCCCGCCGTAACGAACGGGCGGGAGGCGCCGCCCCTCCTTTCGCAACAGTGGGCCGCAACAGTGAGCGGAGGGTGGTTACTCCGCGTGGGGGCGCAGCGCGACGACGTCGCGGGGCGCCAGCGTGACCTCGCCGTCGGCGACGGCTCCGGTCAGCAGGTCCTCCGCCTGCTCGGTTATGGGCACGACGGCCGACTCGGCGCCGTGGTTGAGCAGGAACAGCACGTCGCCGCGGCGTACCGCCTCGACGCCCGGCGGCAGCCCCGGCAGCGCGCCGGCCACGCCGGCGTCCGCCAGCGCACGCGCGATGATCTCGCCGAGCGCGGCGGGCTCGGGCATGGTCGCCACGTACCAGGCGCTGCCGCTCCCTGGTCCCGCGCCTGCGGGGTGCCGCAGCACGGCGGGGCTGCCCGCCAGGTCACCGCCGGCGAACTCCGCCACCGCCTCCGCGCCCTCGGCCGCCACCAGTTCCGTCCAGGTGTGCGCGGTGAAGGCGGCGCCACCGGCCCACCGGCAGCGCACCGGCACGTCATCGGGCGCCGGCAGCCACTCCTCGCCGGACGCGCCCAGCACCTCGCGCAGCGGCGCGGGGAACCGCCCGGTACGCACGTGCGACCGCTCGTCCACCACCCCCGAGAACGGCCCGACCACCAGCACGCCGCCGCCGCGCGCGTACGCGGTCAGCGCCGCCGCGTCCCGGTCGCCGACCAGGAACAGGTTCGGCACCACCACCAGCGCGTAGCCGGACAGGTCCGCGGAGGGAGGCACCACGTCCACGCTGACGCCGCGCTCCCACAGCGGCAGGTAGTAGCTCAGCAGCTGGTCGGTCGCGTTGAGCCGGTCGCTGGGCCGCCCCCGCTCCTCCAGCGCCCACCAGCTCGCCCAGTCGAACACCATCGCCACCCGCGCGGGGACCGGCGTGCCCGCCACGGAGGCGAGCCCGCGCAGTTCGCGGCCGTGGGCGCGGACCGCGGCGTGCAACCGCGTGTCCTGCCCGGCGTGCGGCACCATCGCGGCGTGGAAGCGCTCGGCGCCGAACCGGGAGGCCCGCCACTGGAAGTAGCAGAGCCCGTCCGCGCCGCGGGCCAGCGCCTGCAGCGACTCCAGCCGGAACTGGCCGGGCGGTTTGGGCAGGTTGTGCGGGCGCCAGTTGACGGCGCTCGTGGCCTGCTCCATCAGCAGCCACGGCCGGCCCCCCGCGAGCCCGCGCATCAGGTCGTGGGTGAGCGCCGTGCGCGCCGGGGCCAGCGGGTCGCCCGGCTCGGGATACCAGTCGTTGGAGACGACGTCCTCCTCGGCCGCCCACGACCAGTAGTCGACCGGCTTGAACAGCCCCATGAAGTTCGTGGTGACCGGCGTGCCGGGGGTGTGCTCCCGCAGGATGTCGCGCTCGGCCCGGTAGTGCTCGAGCAGCGCGTCGGAGCAGAACCGCCGCCAGTCGAGGCGCTGCGACGGGTTGACGATGTACGGGGCGAGACGCGGGGGGACGATCTCGGCCCAGTCGTCGTAGCGCTGGCTCCAGAACGTGGTGCCCCACGCCTCGTTGAGCGTCCCCAGATCGCCGTAGCGCTCACGCAGCCAGGCGCGGAACGCGGCCGCCGACTCGTCGCAGTGGCAGACCTGGCCGTACTCGTTGCCCACGTGCCACAGGGCCAGCGCCGGGTGGCTCGCGTAGCGGGAGGCCAGGGCGGAGACGATCGACAGGGCGCGCTCGCGGTAGACGGGCGACGAGGGGCAGAACTGGTTGCGCGAACCGTACCAGAGCCGGTGGCCCGACTCGTCGACCGGCAGCGTCTGCGGCCACCGGTGCCCCAGCCACGGCGGCGGCGAGGCGGTGGGGGTCGCCAGGTCCACCGCGACGCCGTTCTCGCCCATCAGGTCGAGCACCCGGTCCAGCCAGGTGAAGTCCCGCACGTCCGGCTCGGGTTCGAGCCGGGCCCAGCTGAACACGCCGACGGTGACCAGGTTGACCCCGGCCGCGCGCATCAGCTCGGCGTCCTGCGCCCACACCTCCTCCGGCCACTGCTCAGGGTTGTAGTCGCCCCCGAACAGCAGCCCGCGGCCCGCGGTGAGCGTGTGCATCCCCGGCCGTGCGGTCATGCCCGCCTCCCCTCGCGCGGCTCCTCCTCCGCCGGCGCTCCCGACGCTGCTCGCGCCGGCGCGGCCCGTCCGTCCGGCGCCGCCTTCCGCCGGGCGGGCGGGGGTGCGGAGCTGTCGCCGGCCACCAGCCGGCAGGGCACCAGCCGCTGCTGAGGCGGCCCGTCGCCGCGCAGCCGGTCGATGAGCATGCGCGCGCCGATCCTGCCGAGCTCCGTGCCGGGCGGTTCCAGCGTCGTCAGCCTGGGGTGGAACATCTCCGCGACCCTGACCGACGACAACACCAGCATCAGGGTCAGGTCATCGGGAATCCGCCACCCGCGCGCCGCCACGGCCGCGATCACCCCCACCGCCGCGTGGTCGTCCATCACGGCCAGCGCGGTCATGTCGGGATGCGCGTCCATGAGCCGTTCGAACGCCTCCCGGCCCTCCTCCGCCGACCCCGGGCGGTAGCCGTCCACGTAGCCGATCCCGGCCGCCTCCGCGGCGGCGGCGAACTCCTCGCCGGCGCGAACCGCGGGGCCGTAGCCGTCGGCGTACGCGCCGGACGAGAGGTTGAGGAAGGCCAGCTCGCGATGGCCGAGCGCGGCCACGTGCGCCACGGCGTCCCTGGCCGTGGCCGCGAAGTCGATGTCGGCGTAGTCGATCGAGCCGGGGTCGCGGGTGCGCCCTATCATGCTGAACGGCACGCCCGCCGCGGTCAGGAAGGCCGCACGCTCGTCGTCGAGGCCGACCTCCATGAGCAGCACCCCGTCGACCAGCCCGAGGCCGGTGAGGTGGCGCAGCTCCTCGATCGGGTCGGCGTGCTCGGGGGAGAGCAGCAGGTGGTGGCCCAGCTCGCGGGCCGCCTCGGCGGCGCCGGTGGCGAACTGCATCTCCGTCAGGCCGAAGCCGCTGCGCGGGGCGGGGTACAGCAGCGCCAGGATGCGGGTCCGCTTGCTCTGCAGACCCCGGGCCAGCAGGTTGGGGCGGTAGCCGAGCTCGGCCGCGGCCTGCTCGATGCGCCGCTTGGTGCCGGCCGCGACCGGCCGGGTGCCGTTGAGCGCGGCCGACACGGTGCTGATCGCGACCTGTGCGCGCTCGGCCACGTCTCGTAATGAGGACATCCTGCTCCCGACCCTGGGCACGCTCGGCCGGAAGGGGGCCGATACGGTTGTCGAAACGTTTCGCACAACCTAGGGTCCGTTTTGTAGGGATGTCAATGGCGTTGACTCGGATGTCCAGAAAGGCGGCCCCGGCCGCGCCGGTGTGACCGGGGCGCGCTCCCGGGTCTCTAGTACACGTACGGCCAGCCGTCGGAATCCCAGCCGAGCAGGTTGATCCCGAGCTTGGGCGTGCCGTTGGCCGCGCCGTCGTAGTAGTGGTAGACGAGCAGGTCACCGTCGACGTCCTGCATGATGCTCTGCCCGCCGGGGCCGATGATCCGGCCGTGCGTCTCCAGGACCGGCGTGCCGCCGCCGCTCAGCATGGACCGCCCCGAGCGGTCGACGTACGGGCCGGTCGGGCTGGTGGAGCGGCCGACCTTGACCTTGTACGTGCTGCTCGTGCCGGCGCAGCACTGGTCGTAGGAGGCGAACAGGTAGTAGTGATCGCCGTGCCTGACGATGTGGGGCGCCTCGACGGCGCGGGGCGCGTCGGGGCGGGTGGCGAGGTGGTGGAGCGTGCCGTCGCCGGGGAGCCGTTTGCCCGTCGAGGGGTCCAGCCGGATCATCCGGATGCCGGTCCAGTGGGAGCCGAAGCTCAGCCACCACCGGCCGGAGGAGTCCACGAGCAGGTTCGGGTCGATGGCGTTGTGGTCGGAGCTCGTCGTGGTCGCATAAACGACGCCCTGGTCGGTCCACGAGCCGGGCTGCCCGGTCGAGCTGGTGGCCAGGCCGATCGCGGAGTGGTTGGAGCCGAAGCTGGAGACCGCGTAATAGAGCAGGTAGCGCCCGCCGTGCTGGGAGATGTCGGGCGCCCACGGATCGTTGCCGGAGGAGTAGGTACGCCACCACGACGGCGGCGTGCGGAAGGCGGATCCGGCGCGGGAGAAGGCGATGCGGTCGGTGGAGGTGCGCGCCTCCAGATAGCCGTGGGTGGAATAGAGCACATATCCGGTCGAGGTGCGGATCATCGTGGGGTCGTGGACGACGACGTCTCCGGTGACGTGGCCGGGGTTGGGGTAGGCGAAGGCCGTGCTCGCTAGGAGCGCGAGCACGGCGGACGAGGTGCCGATGAGACGTGACAGGCGACGCACAGGGTCCTCCTTCGGGGACGGGCGAAGGCGGCGGGTGCCGCCGTTCGTCGTTCGCCTGCCTGAAGCTGCGCCGGACGACATGTAAACCCGGCCCTCTGACCGACGTCAACCACCGGGTGAAACTTTCACGGCCGACCGGGCGTCCCCTGCGGGGGCCGGCGCCGGGCCTTGACAGAGGTCGCCGGCCATGCCTACGTTCGAGCCGCTTTCGTCCCCGATGTTAACGCTAACAGTGCCTGCCATGCTGCGCCACAGCGACAACCCGGCACCGGCGCGTCACCCGGGCGGCGGCGCGGTGGACCGGCGCTGGATGAGCTCTATGGGCCCGGCCAGCACCTCGGCCACCTTGTCGTCGGGCTTGAGCCCCGCCAGCAGGATGACGCCGCGGCGGCCCAGCTCCGCCAGCGGCATCCGCACCGTGGTCAGGGCCGGGAACAGGTAGCTGGCCAGCTCCAGGTCGTGCACGGCCACGATCGAGACGTCACGCGGGATCTCGAGACCGGCCGAGCGCACGCCCTGCATCGCGCCGATCGCCGAGGCCACGTTCGCCACGAACACCGCCGTCGGCCGGTCGGGGCAGTCGAGCAGGCGGGCCATCGCCGCCGCGCCGCCGGCCGGCGTGTAGTCGGCCGCCACGATCGGGCCCTCCAGCAGCCGGGCCTCGCGCATCGCCGCCGAGTAACCCGCCGACCTGCGGCCGGCCGTGTCGGCGCCGGCCGGTCCCGCCAGGTGGGCGATGCGGCGGTGGCCGAGGCGTACGAGGTGCTCCACCGCGAGCGCGGCGGCCCGCTCGTCGTCGAGGATGACGTACCGCTCGACACTCCTGCTGCGGTTGTTGAGCATGATCCACGGGATGGCGGCCCGGTCGAGGTGCTCGACGAGCCCGGCCTCGTCGCCCGCCCCGGCCAGCAGCAGGCCGTCGATGCGGCCCTGCCCGATCCGGTCCATGTACTCGCCGAGCCCCGCGCCGATCGCGCTGCCGGTGACCAGAACGTACCCCTGGGAGGCCGCCTCCGACTCCGCGCCCTTGATGATCTCCGCGTAGACGGGGTTGGCGAAGTCGGGGATGAACAGCCCGAACATGTGCGCACGCGCGGTGCGCAGGCTCCGCGCGGCCACGTTGGGCCGGTAGCCGAGCCTGTCGATCGCGGTCAGCACCCGCTCCCGCGTCTCCTGACGGATGTTGAGCGTGGGGTCCTTGTTGATGACGCGGGAGACGACGGCCCTGTCGACCCTCGCCATCGCGGCGACGTCGGCGAGCGTGACCCGTGAGCGCTTCATACAGACGATCCTGGACGGACGCTCTCGCCCGTGTCCATCGAGCGGTAGAGGGCGTGGATCAGGCGCAGCGTGCCGAGGCTGTCGGCCCCGGACGTCTCCGGCTCGCCGCCCTCGGCGATCGCCCGCAGCAGCGAACCCATCGGCCCGGCCACCGCGTCGGGCAGCCACCGCGTGGTCACCGGGTAGGGCAGCCAGCCGTCGGTCGGCAACGCCCGGCTGCTGACGGCCAGGGTGTCGGGGCGGCCGTGCGGATAGTCGTAGAGCAGGCCCAGCGTGCCCTTGATCGCGCCCTCCGTCCCGTCGATGCGGAACGACGCCTCCTGGTCGCCGGTGCGGTTCTCGTGCGTGGCGTGGACCAGCGCCCGCACGTCGCCCGGGTAGACCAGCGTGCTCATCGTCCTGGTCTCGCCCTTGGCGACCTGGCCGGGCGTGCGGCTGCCGGTGCAGAAGACGAGCTCGGGGTCGCCGAGGACTGAGCGGATCGCGTCGAGATAGTGGATGGAGTGGTAGACGATCTCCAGCCGCTCGGCGCTGACGAGCCAGTCCCAGGCGCTCCAGTCGGTGTGGATGTTCACGGTGAACGTCATGGCCGTCGGCTCGCCGATCCAGCCCGCGCGGACCATGGCGCGGGCGGCGGCGACGCCTTCGTCGAAGCGGAGCTGCTGGTTGACCGCGACCTTCAGCCCGCGGGCCGCCGCCAGCTCGACGATCTCCCGCCCGGTCGCGACGTCGGGCGCGAACGGCTTCTGGCAGAGCAGGTGCTTGCCGGCCGCCAGCGCCGCCCGCGCGATGGCGGGCTGCGCCCGCGGCGCGACCGCGATGTCAACCACGGCGGCGCGCTCGTCGGCCAGCAGCTCCTCCAGCGACCCGTACGCCCTGGGCACCCCGTGGCGGCCGGCCACCTCGGCGGCCCGCGCCGCGTCGAGGTCGAACAGCCCGGTCACCTCCAGCCCGGCCTGCCGGTAGGCGGGCAGGTGGGCGACGTCGACGATCGCCCCCGCGCCGACCACCGCGATCGGCAGCCGGTGCTCCGCGGGCACGGCCAGGCCGGCCGCGGCGGCGATGGGCGCGAAAACGTCGATCATGCGGGTTCCTCCATGCCGTAGAAGCGGGTCGCGGTGCCGCCCAGCACGGCCGCGCGATCGGCCGGCGGCAGCCCGGACAGCGCCGCGCCCGTCTCCCGCCACACCTTCGCGTAGTCCCCGGCCAGCAGCGCCACCGGCCAGTCGCTGCCGAACATGAGCCGCTCGGGCCCGAACAGCTCCAGCGCGTGCTCCACGTACGGCCGCAGGTCGTCGGCCGTCCAGGTCGCGGCGTCGGCCGCGGTGTTCAGCCCGGACACCTTGGCGTACACCTCCGGGCACTCGGCGGCGCGGGCGAGCAGCGACGCCCACGGCTCCCAGCCCTTCTCCTTGATCGGCGGCTTGGCGAGATGGTCGATGACCATCCGCAGGCCCGGCACCCGCTCGGCCAGCACCGGCACGTGCTCCAGGTGCCGGGGCAGCACGGCCACCACGTCGAACGGCAGCCCGGCCGCCGCCAGCAGCCGCAGCCCCTCGATCACGGAGTCCTGCAGCACCCAGTCGGGGTCGGGCTCGTCGTGGATGAGGTGGCGCACCCCGGCGAACTTCGGATGCCGCCGGTAGCGCTCCAGCGCCTCGGCCGCCTCGTCCGGCCGCCGCAGCGGCACCCAGCCCACCACCGCGCCGATCACGTCGTGGGCGCCGGCCTGCGCGAGCATGGCGTCGGTGTCGGCGTAGGAGTCCATCGCCTGCACCAGGACCGTGCGCTCGACCCCCGCGTCGGCGAGCTGGGGCAGCAGCTCGTCCGGCTCGAACGTACGGAAGATCGGCCCGGCCTCGGGGGTCAGCCACGGGTAGGAGCCCGTCTCCAGATTCCAGAAGTGCTGGTGAGCGTCGACGACGACCATCCGCCCTCCTCACTTTCCATAGTGCCTTATTCGGTTTCCCCGAAGCTTTCCGTGGGTCCGCGGGGGCGCCCGCGGGAAAGCTCGCTTTCCCGCGGATAGAAGCCCTTTCCACGCTTTATGGGGGGTTCGCGGGGGGCGTTAGCCCTCCGCGGGAGGTTGGACGAGCTCCAACGTGATCGCGTCGGGGTCGAGGAAGTAGCAGGCGTAGCCGCCTCTGTTGACGCCCGCGGTGATCTCGTCGGGCGGGTTGACGAAGGTCACTCCGGCCGCCGACAGGCGGGCGTGCTCCGCGCGGGCGTCCTCGACCGTGAGCGCCAGGTGGGCGGCGCCGGGCAGGTGACGGGCGGGGTCGCGCGGCTCGCCGCGGGGCCGTACGTACTCGACCAGCTCCAGGTCGTGGGTGGAGACGCCGCGGGGCTGGCCGGGCACGGCGAGCTGGGCGACGCGCAGCACCGCGTCGGGGTAGCCGACGAGCCTGCGCGTGTAGGCGTTGTCCTGCTCCTGCCGGTGCACGAGGGTGAATCCGAGCAGGTCGCGGTAGAACGCCACGGACCTGTCGAGGTCGGCGACCGTGAACGAGAAGTGCCAGACGCCTCTCATCGCGGCGTCTCCTGCCCGGCCAGGGCGCGTAGCTCGTCCGCGACGCGGTCGGGGCCGGGCACCAGGGCCTGCGCCAGCGTCTGCGCGGCCGGCATCCGCACGTCGGGTGTGCCGATCCGGACGGGCGGCGCGAGCAGCGGCACCCCGGCGCCGGCCACGCGGGCGACGACCTCCGCGCCGAAGCCGCCGGTGACGTTCGCCTCGTGGACGACCGCCAGCCTGCGGGTGCGGCGGGTGCTCTCCAGCACCGCCCCGGTGTCGAACGGGTTGAGCCACGGCGTCTCCAGCACCTCGGCGTCGATCCCCTCGCCGGCCAGCGCCTCGGCCGCCTCCAGCACCCGGTCCGTCATCGCGCCCCAGGTGACGACCGTGACGTCGGAGCCAGGACGGCGGGTGCGCGCCCCGCCCATCGGCCTGACCGGGCCGCCGACCTGGACCTGCTGCTTCGCGCCGAAGTACAGCGTGCGGTTCTCGATCACCAGCACGGGGTCGTCGCAGTGCACGGCCGTCACCAGCAGGTCGTAGGCGTCCTGCGGGGTGCTCGGCATGCACACCCGCAGCCCCGGCACGTGCAGGAACAGCGCCTCCAGGCACTGCGAGTGCTGGGCGCACGCGCCCGGCGCGTTGCCCTGCTGGGTGCGGATCGTCAGCGGGGCGCTCAGCCGCCCGCCCGAGACGTAGCGCACGTTGGCCGCCTGGTTGACGATCTGGTCGAGCGCCACCAGGGAGAAGTCGGCCCACATGATCTCGACGATCGGGCGTCGGCCCATCATCGCCGCGCCCACCGCGCTGCCGAGGATGGCCGACTCGCTGATCGGCGTGTCGAACGCGCGGTCGCCGTGCTGCTTGCGCAGGCCCCTGGTCACGCCGAACACGCCGCCGGGCACGGCGACGTCCTCGCCGTAGACCAGCGTCTCCGGCAGCTCCTCCATGAGCCGGTGCAGGGCCGCGTTCACGGCCTCGCCGTAGGTGAGATCGCGCTCAGGCATACAGGTGCTCCCTCGCGGTCGCGGGGTCGGCGAACGGCGCGTCGAGCGCAGCGGCGGCGGCGGACTCCGTCTCCGCCCGCGCCCGGTGTTCCACCGCGTCGATGTCGGCGGCGGGCACCCCGTCGGCGAGCAGGCCATCGCGCAGCCGGGCGATCGGCTCGCTGCGCCTGATCCGCTCCAGCTCGCCGGGCTGACGGTACGCCTCGGCGTCGCCGATGTAGTGGCCCACCAGCCGTTCGGTCATGCACTCCAGCAGCGTCGGCCCGCCGCCTTCACGGGCGACCTCCAGGGCGTCGCGCATGTGGAAGCGCACGGCCTCGGCGTCGTTGCCGTCGATCCGGTGCCCGGGCATCCCGTACGCGGCCGCGCGGCCGGCCAGGCGCGGCGCGCGCACCATGTCGGCGATCGGCGTCAGCTCCGAGTAGCGGTTGTTCTCGCAGACGAAGACGACCGGCAGGGAGAAGGCGGCGGCGAAGTTCATCGCCTCGTGCACCGCGCCCTGGTTCATCGCGCCGTCGCCGAAGACGCTCACGGCGGCCCGGCCCGAGCCGTCGAACCTGCCCGCCAGTGCGGCGCCGCACGCGATCGGCGCGCCGGCGCCCACGATCGAGTTCTCGCCGTGGAAGCCGTGCTCGGCGGCCGTGAAGTACGCCGAGCCGCCCCGGCCGCCGTTGACGCCCGTCGCCCGGCCCATCAGCTCGGCGAACAGCGGCTCCGCCGGCACGCCCCTGGCCAGCGCCCAGCCGTGACCGCGGTAGGTGGCGAACAGCGCGTCCCGCGGCTCCAGCACGTCGCACGCGCCGGCGGGGATGGCCTCCTGGCCGATGCACAGGTGCACCGAGCCGACGATCGGGCCGTCGGCTCGCAGGTCGCGCGCCTTCTCCTCGAACGCGCGGATCCGCCACATGGTCAGCAGGTCCGCGAGCCGTCTCTCACTCATCGCTCTTTCTCCAGGCGTCCAGGGCCGCGGCGCAGATCGCCCCGGCGTCGCCGATGTAGGACTCGGGCGGGAGGGGCAGCGTGCCCAGGCTCGCCAGGTCGTCGGGCCCGGCGACGTCGCGCAGGGCGTCGGCCAGCGGGCGCCCGCGCTCGCGCGCCTCGTGGGCCGCCTGGTAGACCAGGTCGTGCGCCTTCTCCCGGCCCAGCACGGGGGCCAGGCGCATCATGTACGCCTCCGCCATGATCAGGCCGCCTTCCGCGCCCAGGTTGGCCCGCATGGCGGCGGGGTAGACGCGCAGCCCGGCGGCGACGTCGGCGACCGTGGCCAGCGCGCCCGCGGCCAGCTCGGCCAGCAGCGGCACGACGTACCACTCGACCTGCCATTCGCCGGCCGCCCGCTCGTGGCCGGCCTCCATCGCGCGGAACAGGCCGGAGCTGAGCGCCCCCGCCGTGCCGGACATGCCGATGACGGCTTCGCAGCCGATGGGGTTGGCCTTCTGCGGCATCGTGGAGGACGCCCCCCGGTGGTGGCCGCCGGCCTCGCGCACCTCGCTGACCTCGGTCCTGGACAGGTCCACGACCTCGCGGGCGAAGCGGGCGGCCGTGGCCGCCAGGCTCGCGCAGGTCACGCCGAACTCGGCGACGCCGTCCCTGGCCACGTGCCACGGCACGTCCGTGGTGCGCAGGCCGAGCCGCCCGGCCACGCCCTCGCGCACCTCGCGGGCGCGCTCGCCCATCGCCGCGGACGTGCCGCCGGCGCCGAACAGCGACACGACCCGCACCTGGCGGGAGGCGGCGGCGACCCGCTCGCGCTGCCGTGCCGCCTCCGCCAGCAGCACCGCCATCTTCGCGCCGAACGTCGTGGGCACCGCCTGCTGGGCGTGCGTGCGCGCGGCGACGACGGTGCCCGCGTGCCCGTCCACGAGACGGGCGATCGCCTCGCCGAAGGCGCCGAGCAGCGTGGCCAGGCGGTCGAGGGCCTCTCCCATCTGCAGGGCGAGGCCGGTGTCCATGATGTCCTGCGTGGTGGCGCCGTAGTGGACCCGGCCGTCGGGGCCGTCCGGGAGGGCCGCCGCGATCATCCGTACGAGGGGGAGGATCGGATAGCCCACGTTCGCCGCCTCCTCCCAGAGGCGGCCGAGGTCGATGTTCCGCGGGACGCAGGCCGCGGCGATGGCCTCCGCGTCGGCCTCGCCGATGATCCCCGCCTCGGCCTGGGCCCGGGAGAGCGCGGCCTCGGTGCGCAGCCAGGCGAGCACCGTGCGCTCGGCGGAGAAGATCCCGGCCATCGCGCGGTCGCCGAACAGCTCGGGCAGCAGTTTGAACGTCTGCGCGGAGTCGGCGGCCACGGTCAGTTCATCTCCAGTCCGCCGTCGACGTTCAGCGCCTGGCCCGTGATGAACGAGGCCAGATCGCTGGCCAGGAACAACACTGCGGAGGCGACCTCCTCGGGCCGGCCGGGGCGGCCCAGCGGCGAACGCTCGCTGACCTCCTTGAGGTAGCCGGCGCCCGCGCCGGGGCCGAAGCGCCGGTCGCGGTCGCCGATGATCTCGCCCCACATGGGTGTGAGGAAGACGCCGGGGCAGACCGCGTTGACCCGTACCGGGGCGAGCGCCTCGGCCGCCGACTTCGTCAGGGAGAGCAGCGCCGTCTTGGTGGCCGAGTAGTGGGCCGCGTTCGGGCGGCCCGAGCGGGCGGCGACGGAGGCGAGGGTGATGATCGAGCCGCCGCCCTGCTCGGCCATCCGCCGGCCGACGGCCTGGGTGAGCCAGAAGGCGGCGTTGAGGTTGGTGTCCACGATCCGCAGCCATTCGTCCGGCTCGATGTCCAGCAGCGGCGTGGTGCGCATGACCCC
Organism: Nonomuraea diastatica; assembly: GCF_004349015.1. Lineage (NCBI taxonomy): Bacteria > Bacillati > Actinomycetota > Actinomycetes > Streptosporangiales > Streptosporangiaceae > Nonomuraea > Nonomuraea diastatica. Next base: position 938 of record NZ_SMKP01000148.1, on the reverse strand, counting down.
GGCGCAGTTCACCAGCACGTCGATCCGGCCAGGGCCGGCGGCCAGGGCCTGTGCCTGGGACCGGTCGGTGAGGTCGGCCGGCCGCGCGGGGACGCCCAGGGTGGCCGCCGCTTCGGCGAGCCTCGGGCCCTCCAGGTCGGAGAGCACGACGTCCGCTCCGGCCTCGGCCAGCGCGCGGGCGCACGCCTGCCCGAGACCGCCCGCACCGCCCGTGACGAGCGCCGTACGCCCGCTCAGGTCGATCGTGACAGCCATCCCCGATGGTCTCCCTCTCGTCGGTCAAACGATTGACCTGACCATAACAGCGGCCTCGCAAACCGGACAAGAGGGAGATCAATTGTTCTATCAGGAAATGTCCTGCCAGCCGAGTTCCGCGCGGAACGCCGCGCCCGCCCGCGCGAACGCGGCGCGGTCGAGCACCGCGCCCTTGTGACGGCCCTCCGTGATCGGTTCGTCGTGCATCCGCGCGGGCAGCTCGCCGGGGGCGCCGCCCTCCCTGGCCGCGTACGCGCGCATCTCGTCGAGCCGGAGCTGCCCGGCCGCCAGCAGGTCCTCCAGCGTGAACGCATCGCCGAGTACGGCGGTGACCAGCGCCGTCAGGCGGTCGATGGTCAGCGGGCGCGTGGGGGAGGAGGCGAAGACGCACAGGTTGAGCGCGTCGAGCCCGCTCCAGAGCCGCAGCAGCCGGGCGGTGCGCCGGCCGCGCTCCTCGTCCAGCACCCCGGCAGGGGCGGGCTCGGCGCCGATCCGCCGCGCCTCGGGGAAGCTGTAGGCCAGCCCCGCGACGGGATCGAAGTCGAGGTCGTGCTCCAGGGCGTCGTAGCGCGGGCCGCCCGGCGCGAGCGCGTACCCGAGCCCGACACCGGGCTGGATCCGGGGATCGAAACACGGCAGCTCCGCGCCCCCTACGGTCATCGCGTACGCCGCCGCCCCCGGCC
>NZ_SMKP01000147.1:0-27363 GCF_004349015.1 Nonomuraea diastatica | reverse complement strand
CAGCGCGGCCAGATCGGCATCCCAGGACACGACCAGATCGTAGGTCAAGACGAAAGTCACCGCAGGATACTCCACGGGCCACAGACCGGCCCTCAGCGACTTGAATCAAGATCTACGAATGTAGTACCGGTAGCGGGTGCCGGTTCATGGAGGCCACCGTCACGCCGGACAACCTCGCCTCGGACCGGTTGTTCACCGCCTTCGCCCGCGACCAAGGGGCGGATCTGGAGCGACGGCCGCTCCTCGGCGAGGAGTTGTTCCCCCTGGAACATCAAGCAGAGGTGCTCTATCGAATCGGGCCCCTCGATCAGCAAGCCCAATAGGAGACAGCTGAAATAATGGACGTTTTCGAAAGCACCGAGTCAGAGGTACGCAGCTACTGCCGGGGATGGCCCGCCACTTTCCGCAAGGCCACGGGAAGCCACCTCTACGACGAGGAAGGGCGTCCGTTCCTCGACTTCTTCGCGGGCGCCGGCACTCTCAACTACGGCCACAACAACCCGCATCTGAAAGAGAATCTGCTGGAGTACCTCAGCGGCGACAACATCATCCACAGCCTCGACATGTACACCGTCGCCAAACGGGAGTTCCTGGAGACGTTCCGTGATGTGATCCTGAAACCGCGCGGCCTCGACTACCGCGTCCAGTTCCCCGGGCCCGGCGGCGCCAACGCCGTCGAGGCGGCGCTGAAGCTGGCCAGAAAGTACACCGGCCGCAACACCGTCGTGAGCTTCACCAACGCCTTCCACGGCATGTCGCTCGGGGCGCTCGCGGTGACGGGCAACTCGATGAAGCGCAGGAGCGCGGGAATCCCCCTGCAGACCCTCGCGATGCCGTTCGACAACTATCTCGACGGCCAGACGCCCGACTTCCTGCTCTTCGAGCGGCTGCTCGCCGACAGCGGCAGCGGACTGGACACACCGGCCGCGGTCATCGTCGAAACCGTGCAGGGGGAGGGCGGACTGAACGCGGCCAGCCCGGAATGGCTGCGCGGTCTCTCCGAGCTCTGCAGGCAGCACGAGATTCTGCTCATCGTGGACGACATCCAGATGGGATGCGGGCGCACCGGGCCGTTCTTCAGTTTCGAGCAGGCCGGGATCACGCCCGACATCGTCTGCCTGTCGAAGTCCCTGAGCGGCTACGGGCTGCCGTTCGCCGTCACCCTGCTCAAGCCCGAGCTGGACGTCTGGGACCCGGGCGAGCACAACGGAACGTTCCGGGGCCCGAACCCGGCCTTCGTCACCGCGACCGCCGCGATGCAGCACTTCTGGGCCGACGACGGGATGGAGAAGCAGACCATCGCCAAGAGCGAGCAGGTGCAGGAGGCGCTGGACCGGGTCGCCGCCGCACACCCCGAGGGCGTGAGCGGCACCCGGGGCCGCGGGCTGGCGCAGGGGCTCGCCTTCACCGAGCCCGCGCACGCCTCCGCGGTCTGCGCGGCGGCCTTCGAGCGGAACCTCCTGCTGGAGACCTCCGGCCCGGAGAGCGAGGTGGTGAAACTCCTGCCGCCGCTCACCTCGACCCCCGACGAACTCGCGGAAGGTCTGGACATCATCGCCGACTCGGTGAAAACCGTCCTGGTCTGAAAATCCGAAACCGGCTGAAAGGAGACAATATGATCGTTCGCTCGCTGAAGGACATCACCGGGACCGAACGCGATGTGGAGGCGCCGACCTGGCGCAGCCGGCGGCTGGTGCTAGCTAGGGAGAAAGTCGGCTTCTCGCTGCACGAGACCGTTCTGTACGCCGGTACCGAAACCTCGATGTGGTATGCGAACCACGTCGAAGCCGTCTTCTGCGTCGAGGGCGAGGGCGAGCTCACCAACGAGGAGACCGGTGAGAAGCACCGGATCGAACCGGGCACCATGTACCTCCTCGACGGCCACGAGCGTCACACCCTCCGCGCGCGTACGGACGTGCGCACCGTCTGCGTCTTCAATCCGCCCTGCACCGGCAGGGAAGTGCACGACGAGAACGGCGTCTACCCATTGATCAAGGAGGAAGCATGACCTTGACCGAAGGACTCAACCCGACCCAGCGCGACCCCTACCCCACCCGGAGCGCCAAGGAGCCCGCCCTGCTGTACCGGCAGGACCCGGTGGTGTACGGAGGACCGGACGACGGGCCCATCGACGCCGAGACGCTGAACGCGTACGGGGAGAACGGTTTCCTGTCCGTCGACCGGCTCCTCGAGCCCGACGAGGTCGAGCTCTACCGTGGCGAGCTGCGCCGGCTGTCGGAGGACCAGAAGATCCTTTCGGACGAGCGCACGATCACCGAGCCCGGGTCGAACGAGATCCGGTCGATCTTCGAGGTGCACAAGATCAGTCAGGTCTTCGCCGAGCTGGTGTCCAATCCGCGCGTGGTGGGCCGGGCCCGACAGATCCTCGGCTCCGACGTCTACGTGCACCAGAGCCGGGTGAACTTCAAGCCCGGATTCAACGGCAAGGACTTCTACTGGCACTCCGACTTCGAGACCTGGCATGCCGAGGACGGGATGCCCAGGATGCGCGCGGTGAGCATCTCCATCGCGTTGACCGAGAACTTCCTGCACAACGGCGCGCTGATGATCATGCCGGGGTCGCACAAGAGCTTCGTGTCCTGCGTGGGGCAGACTCCCGATGATCATTACAAGGCGTCGCTGCAGCAGCAGGAGATCGGCACGCCCGATCCCAGCAGCCTGTCCGTCCTCGCCGACAAGCACGGCATCGAGGTGTTCACCGGAGCCGCCGGTTCGGCGACCATGTTCGACTGCAACTGCATGCACGGGTCCAACAGCAACATCACGCCTTTCCCGCGCTCGAACATCTTCGTCGTGTTCAACAGCGTCGAGAACACCTGCGTGGAGCCGTACGCCGCGTCCTCGCGCCGGCCCGACTTCATCGCCGCGCGCGACTTCACGCCCGTCGGCGGCTGAGAGCACGCGAACGCCGACGGGTTCCGCGATGATGAACCCGACCGGCCTCGTCCGACCACGACGCCCAGACCGGCCCCGCGCCGGTCTGGGCGTCGGGCGCTGGAGGGTGATCTGACCGCGGTGACACCACATCGGCAGAAGCGATCAATCACGTGAAAGCCGGCGTCGACGCCGAACACGCGAGCAGGAAGCATGGCAACCACAACTGAGCACCCGATCCGGCCCTGGATGACGAGGTGGTCCGCCTGGGTGCGGGCATCACGTCCGAGGACGCCGTGACCGTCGAGACGATCGTGGGCCACCGCAGGACCGGCGCACCAGCGGGTTCCTCAGGCGAGTGCCGCCAGCACCTTGCGCAGCGTCTCCGCGAACTCCTCCGGCTGATCCGTGAAACCGCCGTGGTCGCCGGGGAAGACGACGGGCGCCGTGCCCAGCAGGTCGGCCAGCGCCACGGACGTGCGGTAGGTGAGCAGCCGGCCCGAGTCCGCGCCGACGCCCACCACGACCCGGGCCGGGCCGGCCTTGAGCGCGCCGGCGTCGGGCACGTAACGGGTGGTGCCGCGTAGCTCGTGGGCGAAGAAGCGGGCGCCGTCGGCCAGGTCCTGCTCGCTCGGCTCCTCCGGAGCCCCGTCGGGAACCTCGTCGCCGTCGTAGCCGGCGTTGGCCATGAACTTCGCGAACGCCGGCCCGGCGCCCTCGCGGTGGAAGGTCTCGATGATGTCCTCGGTCGCGGCCCGCTGCTCGGCGGCGTCGGGCAGCAGTTCCAGGCAGGGCGGCTCGTGCGCGACAAGGGTGCGCACCCGCGTCGGGTGCCGGACGACCAGGGCCAGCCCCGTCACCGCGCCGCCACTGCTGCCGAGCACGTCGGCCGACTCGGCGCCGAGCACGTCCATGAGGGCGGCGGCGTCGTCGGCCCTCAGCTCGGGGGTGGAGTCCTGGGCGGGGTCGTCGAGCACACTGCCGGAGATGCCGCGCGGGTCGTGGGTGACCACGGTGTGGTGGCCGGCCAGCGCGTCGGCCAGCGGCGCGAAGTACGCGGCGGCCATCGGCGCGCCCAGCAGGAGCAGCAGCGGGCCCGTGCCGCGCACCTCGTAACGCAGCCGCACGCCGGGGATCACGAGGGTGTGCGTGGTCGTCATGGTGAAGGTCCTTCCTCGGATGTCGCGGTGACGGAGGATAGACCGCCGACGGCGGCGAAACTCATCGTCGTCGGTCAGATTCCCGACCTGATCGGCACGACGTTGCCGGACGTGCCCTGACGCGGCAGCGCGAACCAGGTGGCCTTGCCGACGAGGTCGGGATGGGTGATGTAGCGCTGCGGGTGGCACCCGTGGAAACCGTCGGAGAGCCTGGCAACGATCCGCAGACCGCGGCCGTGCTCGGCCGACACGTCGTCCGGCGACGGGGCGGGCAACAACGGGCTGCTGTCCACGACCACGATCATGATCTCTCTGGTGTCCACGTGAAGCGCGAGTTCGTAGGGGCCGTCGCCGTACATGAACGCATTGGTGATCAATTCGCTCACCATGAGAACGGCGTCGTCGATAAGATCGTCGGAAAGAGCCAGGGAGACTAATTCATCACGAATGATCGACCGCGCCTGGCCGACCGTGCGAACATCTTCGACCAGCGGCCACGCGTACTGCATACGGCTCCGGCGAGCTGAGCGCAGCGAGGTCATGGCATCTCTTTCCGGTGGGGCGGGGCAACGAATGCACGTTTCACTCGACATGAGGGCCTGCCTATGGATGGACCGACGTACGGCGCGCCGTCGAAACGTGTACGCACGAGAAGGCCGTTCGGGTCGAATCTTCGGCGAGAAATCAGAATTCTTTTCCGCCCGCGCGGAAACGGTGTGCGCGGCACGGGGTACGGACTGTGCCATGAGCAGTCCAGACGAGAACGCACCGAAGACCGACACCGAACCGCGCCTCGACGCCGCCAAGCGGCCCGCCAGGCGCGCGGCGCGGCCGGAGGCGCCCAAGCCCGCCGGCCGCAAGGCCCTGGAGCAGGCACTTCTCGAAGCGGGCAAGGAGTTGAAGGACCTCACCTGAGGGGAGCGCCTACAGCAGTGACCACAGGGCGGCGGGCGTCAGGGGAACGTCCGTGATCTTGTCCGCGATCTCCGGAAGGGCGGCGGCGACCGCGTTGGCGATGGCGGCGGGCGGGCCGATCGTGCCCGACTCGCCCACGCCCTTCATGCCGCCGGGTGTGAGGGGCGACGGCGTCTGCGTCATCACGACCTCGATGTCCGGCACCTCGCGCGTGGTCGGCAGCAGATAGTCGGTGATCGGCTGGCCGTCCTCGGAGTAGACGATCTCCTCGGTCAGCGCCATGCCGATGCCCTGCACCACGCCGCCCCTGATCTGCCCCTCCACCAGGGTGGGGTTGACCAGCACGCCGGAGTCGTTGACCACCCAGTAGCCCTCCAGCTCGACCTTCCCGGTCTCGGGGTCGACGGCCACCGCTGCGGCGTGCGCGCCGTAGGCGAAGGTGTACGCCTTCGGGTCGTAGCTGACCCGCTCCTCAAGCCCGGGGGTGACGCCGTCCGGCAGGTCCCAGCCGCGCCACGCCGCCGTGGCCAGCTCGCGCAACGTCACCGACGACTGCGGGTCGCCCTTCACGCGCACCGCCTCCCCGGCGACCTCCAGGTCGTCGGGCGCCGCCTCCAGCCGGTGCGCGGCGATGGCGACGAGTTTGTCGCGCAGGCGGGCGGCGGCCTGGGTGAGCGCGCCGCCGCCGATCGCCAGCGACCGGCTCCCGACCGACCCGACCGACGAGTACGGTGTCGCCGCCGTGTCACCCAGCACCACCCGCACCCGGTCGATGGGCACGCCCATCCGATCAGCCGCGACCTGGGCCAGCGCCGTCTCGATGCCCTGACCGATCGAGACCACCCCCGACGACACGACGACGGACGCGTCCTGCTCCATGCGCAGGATCGCCGTCTCGTAGCCGCCCGCCTGGATGCCGCTGGCCTTGAGATCCATCGAGGGGCCCATGCCGGTGGTCTCGACGTGGCAGGAGAAGCCGATGCCGCGCCGCCGCCCGTCGTCCTTCTCCACCGGTGTGACCATGTCGCGCAGGGTCGTCAGGGCGAGCGGGTAGTCGCCGGAGTCGTACGGCTGGTAGACGCGCGACGTGTACGGCAGCTCGTCCGGCCGCACCATGTTGCGCAGCCGCAGCTCGACCCGGTCGATGCCCAGCCTGCGCGCGGCCTCGTCGATCAGGCGTTCCCTGGTCAGGGTGCCCTCCGGCTGGCCGAAGCCGCGGTAGGAGCCGGTCGGCGTGGTGTTGGTGACGACGCCGCGCACGCGCACCGCCGCCCGGTCGAACCGGTACGGGCCCGGCAACGTCGTGGCCGTCACCGCGAACGTCGAGGCGCCGACGTTCGACGGGTGCGCGCCGATGTCGCCAAGCACATCGACGTGCAGGGCCACGAACCGTCCTTCGCCGTCGAGCGCCAGCCGCGCCCGGTGCACGGCCGCCCGCGCGGGCAGCGTGGCGAGCAGCCGGTCGCCCGGCGTCTCCGACCAGCTCACGGGGCGGCCCAGGCGCATCGCGGCCAGGCAGATGAGCGCCTCGTCGGGGTAGACGTGCTCCTTGCCGCCGAACCCGCCGCCCGTGTCGCCGCTGACGACGCGCACCCGGTCGTGCGTGAGCCCGAACGCGTCCGCCAGGTGCTCCCGCACGTGGTGCGGGGCCTGGGAGGAGGTGTGCACGGTCAGCTCGTCGTCGGCGTACACCGCGACCACGCCACGCGGTTCGATGGGGTACGGCGAGACCCGGCCCATCCTGAAGGTCATCTCGACGACGTGCTCGGCCTGCTCGACGGCGGTGGCGCAGTCGTCGTCGCCGAGCGTGAAGTCGGTGAAGAGGTTGGTGCCCCAGTCGGGGTAGAGCAGGGGTGCGGGGTCCTCCAGGGCGCGTTCGATCCCGACTGTCGCGGGCAGCTCGTCCAGCTCCAGGTCGAGGAGGTCGGCGGCATCCCTGGCGGCTTCGGGCGTACGGGCGACGACGACGGCGAGGGGTTGTCCCGCGTATCTGATCGTGTCGTCCAGCGCCCGGTAGGACAGGAGGCGCTGGCCGGGCGACAGGCTCACGCAGGGCAGGCGTAGATCGGGGGCGTCGGCGGGGGTGATGACGTCGAGCACGTCGTCGGCGGCCCAGGCCGCCTTGGCGTCGCAGCCGAGCAGCCTGCCGTGGGCGATGGGGCTGCGGACCACGTGGGCGTGGACCATGCCGGGCAGACGGACCGCGCCGACGTACTTTCCTCTTCCGGTGAGCAGCCTGGCGTCTTCCCGTCGCGGCGTCCTGGCGCCGACATACGCGTCTCCCATGCCCCGATTGTGCGCGCCGCCCGCCGGACGGTCTATACCATCCGCGAGAAGGTGCACGTCAGCGGGGGTATAGATGCAAACATTCCTGCCCTATCCGAACTTCGCCGCAACGGCGGCGGTCCTCGACCCGCTCCGGCTCGGCAAGCAGCGGGTGGAGGCGCTCCAGGTCCTGCGTGCCCTCACCGTCCCCGGCTACGGCTGGCGCCACCACCCTGTCGTGAAGATGTGGGCCGGATACGAGGAGGCGCTCGTCAGGTATGGCCTGGAGATGTGCGCGCGCTGGTGCGCCCTCGGCCGGACCGACACCTGCGCGGCCACGATCATGGACGACCTGGCCCGGTCGCGCGGCACGACGATCGTACGCGGGCAGGACGAGCTCGGCGCGGCGGGCGAGCTGCCGCCCTGGCTGGGCGACCCGTCGCTGCACCTCAGCCACCGCTCCGCGCTCCTGCGCAAGGACCCGGGCTTCTACCGGCCCGTCTTCGGCGACGAGCCCGCCGACCTCGACTACGTCTGGCCGCGCTCGGACCGCCTGCCGCCCTGACCACGCGACGGCGGAGTTCCGTCACCTTCGGGGCGGATATCCATCCACATGAGCCGCGCGATCACACGACTTCGAAGGCGGCCATCATGGCCATGTCCTCGTGCTCCAGGTTGTGGCAGTGCAGGACGTACCGGCCGTGGTAGTCGGTGAAGCGGGTGACGATCTCGACGGTCTGAGCGTCGCGCAGCTCGACGGTGTCCTTCCACTCCGGCGGCCCCGAGGGTCGCTCACCGTTGACCGACAACACCTGGAAGTGGTCGAGGTGCACGTGCACCGGGTGCGCCACATCGCTGGTCAGCCGCCAGACCTCGATGTCGCCGAGCCTGGGCCTGGCCTCCATCCGCTCGGAGTCGAACGGCCTGCCGTTGATCAGCCAGCCGACACCCCCGTGCATGCTGCCGCTGGTGAACGCGAAATCCCTGGTCACCTTGGCCCGGCCGGGATCGAGCGGCTCGACGGCGGACAACCGCGCCGGCACGGCCGAGCCGTCGCGCTCGGCCCGGTCGACCGTGAACCGCATCACCCTGCCCTGGGCGCCCTCCCCCGCCAGGTTGCGCAGCTCGACCCGCTGCCCCACCCGGTAGGCGGAGAAGTCGATCACCACGTCCGCGCGCTCGCCGGGAGCCAGGCGGAGCCGCTCCACCGTGCGCGGTACGGCCAGCAACCCACCGTCGCCGCCGACCCGGACCATCGGGCCGCCGGTGGCCAGCTCGTACACGCGGGCGTTGGAGGCGTTGCACAACCGCAACCGGTAGCGGGCGTTCGCGACCCGCAGCTCCGGCCACGGCGCGCCGTTCACCAGGATGACGTCGCCGAGCACACCCCCCATGTACGCCTCCCGCACTCCCGGCCGGCCGCCCAGCGCCGGATAGAGCATCGCGCCGTCGGCGGCGAACGACCGGTCGCAGATCAGCAGCGGCACGTCGCGCTCACCGGAAGGCAGCGGCAACGCCTCCTCCTCGGCGTCCCTGACCAGGAACATCCCGGCCAGCCCGCGCCACACCCGCGGCCCGGTGTAGTCCATGGTGTGGTCGTGGTACCACAGGGTGGCCGCCCGCTGTTCCAGCGGGAAAACGTACTCACGGGAGGCACCGGGGGCAACCAGGTCGGTGGGGAAACCGTCCGACTCGGCCGGCGTGTGCCCCCCATGCAGGTGCAGGACGGTCGGCTCGCCGAGCTGGTTGACAGCTTCACCGCCGTACGCCGGCCGCTGCGCGCCTGGATGGTGGGGCCGGGGAACGTGCCCCCGTACCCCTGGATCGGGGTGCGCAGCCCGGGCAGCACCTCCACCTCGGCCGCCCGCTCGGCCAGCTCGTAGAAGTCGGTCCCGCCCGCACCGCGGACGGGCTCGGCGACCTCCGGGAGCGGCAGCGGCACCGCGTACGGCCGGGGCAGCGGCGCCGCGCTGGTGAGAAGCTGCGGCTGCGGGGTGCCGGCGAGCAGCGAGCACCCGGACGCCCCGGACGCCCCCGCCACCGCGCCGAGCCCGAGCAGCCGCAGCGCCGTACGTCTGGTGGGTCTCACGGCGTTCGCCGCGGCATGACCCTGGTGAGCTGCAACACGCCGGCGCCGAACAGCAGGACCCCGACCGGCAGGTGGACGGTCTTCACGTGCATCATGCCGAGAACCGCCGCGACCACCGTGAACGCCAGCAGCAACGCGGCCGGGACGATGAAGCCGCTGGGCCCGCCGCCCGGCCGCCAGACGAGGATCGCCGCGACGAGGTGGACGAGACCGATGGCGGCCAGCACCGTCCCCGACGTCTCGTGCAGCGCCCGGCCGCCGGGAGAGGAGAGCAGCATGCCCGCCGTCACCGCCTGGAACAGCAGCGCGACGACGTGCACGACCACCACGGCCCTGAGCGTTCGCAGATATCCCGAGGCATGCGCGGGCGGGTCGGCGAGGGCGCGGGACGCAGTCATGATCGATCTCCCCGGGGTGCGTGTGTGACGGTGTTGTGAGACTCGGCGTCGGTCACCGGTGTGTCTCGGATCGGGTTCATGACCGACATAGTGGTATCCGGCCTGGTCATCGGTCGTCGTGCCCGCGAAGACTCCTGCGGCTACGACCCACGAAGCAGGTTCGCCGTGACTACTTCGCCGGCAGTAGCGCCGAAGTGCGACCAGGCGCCGACGAATCGGCCGCGGCGACGCCCTACTGTGCAGGAATGAGCTCTGTGTCCCGATGGCGCCCCCTCGCCATGGACGGCGCGCTCGCCGTGACCGTGGCCGCCATCCTGACGCCCACCGTGCTGGTCGCCCCCGGCACGGGCACGCTCGAACTGGCCGCGGTCCTGGCCGGCTCGCTGACGCTGGTCGCCTGGCGCCGGGCTCCGCTGGTCGCGCTGCCCCTGACCACGGTCTGCATGCTCGTCTTCTCCGAGCACGCCGATCCGGGGCCGTCCGCCGCCTTCCCCGTGCTCGTGTCGGTCTTCGGCGCGGTCAGAGCCGGCCACCGGCTGCTCGCGGCGCTGGCCGGCGTGGTCTATCTGAGCGTCAGCCTGGCGGCGAACCTGGCCACCGCCGCCCCGCAGGACACCCGGGCCATCACCCAGGGCACGACGCTGCTGCTCGGCTGGTTCCTGGCGGCCGGGGTGTCGGCGACCGTGGCCAGGCACCGGCAGGCGTACCTCGAACAGGTGGAGGAGCGCGCCATCGAGGCCGAGCGGACCCGTGAGGAGGCCGCGCTCCGCCGCGCGAGCGAGGAGCGGCTGCGCATCGCCAGAGAGCTGCACGACTCGCTCACCCACAGCATCTCGATCATCAAGGTGCAGGCGGGCGTGGCCATCCACCTGGCGCGTAAACGGGGCGAGGAGGTGCCCGCGGCGCTGCTGGCCATCCAGGAGGCGGGCGGCGACGCCATGCGCGAGCTGCGCGCCACGCTGGAGGTGCTGCGCGACGCCGGCGACGAGCCCGCGGCCAGCGGCCTCGACCGGCTCGGCGACCTGGTGGAGCGGGCCCGCTCGACCGGCCTGCCCACCACGGTGACGATCTCCGGCGAGCGGCACGAGCTGCCCCGCGAGGTCGACACGGCGGCGTACCGGATCGTGCAGGAGGCGCTGACGAACGTCTCACGGCACGCGGGCGGGGCCGCGGCGGCGGTGCGCATCGACTACGGCGCCGGCGAGCTGGTCGTGCAGGTGGACGACGACGGCACGGCCGACCCCGACACGCCGCCCACGCCCGGCGTGGGGCTGCGCGGCATGCGCGAGCGCGTCACGGCGCTCGGCGGCCGGCTGCGGGCGGGGCCGCGTCCCGAGGGCGGATTCACCGTACGCGCAGAACTACCGCTGGGGGAACCATCGTGATCCGCGTGCTGCTCGTGGACGACCAGGCGCTCATCAGGGGCGGCTTCCGCGCCCTGCTGGAGGCGGAGGACGACATCGAGGTGGTGGCCGAGGCCGCCGACGGCCGGCAGGCCGTGGCACTGGCCCTGGAGCACCGGCCGGACGTGGCGCTCATCGACATCCAGATGCCCGTCATGGACGGCATCGAGGCGACCCACCTGATCGCCTCCGACGAGCGGCTGAGCGACGTCCACGTCGTGATCCTCACCAACTACGGCCTCGACGAGTACGTCTTCAACGCGCTCAGGGCGGGCGCCGGCGGTTTCCTGGTCAAGGACACCGAGCCCGCCGACCTGCTGCAGGGCGTCAGGGTGGCGGCCCGCGGCGACGCCCTGCTGTCCCCCGCCATCACCCGCCGGCTGATCGGCGAGTACGTCGCCCGCCGCCCCGAGCCGAGGCCGGAGGGCCTCGACGTGCTCACCAACCGCGAGCGTGAGGTGACGGCACTGGTGGCCCGCGGCCTGTCCAACGACGAGATCGCCGCCCACATGGTGATCAGCCCGACCACCGCCAAAACGCACGTCAGCAGGGCGATGACCAAGCTGCACGCCCGCGACCGCGCCCAGCTCGTGGTGTTCGCCTACGAGTCGGGGTTGGTGACCCCGAGGAGGAACGTTCCCGACTGAGCCCCGGAGCGTGTTCGGCTGAGTACACTCGGGCACGTTCCAACCGGCCGAGATCTGAACGGCGAGGCTCTTGGCCATGGGCGGCGGCCCTCGGCCCCGTCCCTCTGGAGTCACGTGAGCGATGTGCCGCCCTCCCACCGGAGCAAACGATCGCACCGCCGGCGGCGCCGTCCCTGGCTGCACCTGGCGATCGCCGTCACGGCGGCGGTCGTCCTGCTGGTGGTCGGCGTGGTCGTGGGCGTCTGGGCCAGGCTGACCGGCAACGTCAAGCACATCGACGTGACCGCGGACGACCTCGGCACCGCCCGGCCGGCCAAGATGGCCGGCACCGCGCTCAACGTCCTGGTCGTCGGCTCAGACCAACGCGACGGCGCCAACGCGAAATACGGCCGCGTCGAGGGTGAGCGCACCGACACGATCATGCTGGTCCACGTGTCGTCCCGGCGCGACCACGCGATGGTCGTCAGCTTCCCGCGCGACTCGCTCGTGCCCCTGCCCGCCTGCCGGGCCACCGGCGGCCTGCCGGGGCAGCGGCCGCACCTCGGCATGATCAACGAGTCGTTCAACTCCGGCGGCATCGGCTGCACCTGGAAGACGATCGAGGCGCTCACCCACATCCACATCGACCACTTCGTGAAGGTCGACTTCTCCGGCTTCAAGAGCCTGGTCGACGCCGTCGGCGGCGTGGAGGTCTGCCTGCCCGAGCCCGTACGCGACAAGAAGGCCCTGCTGCACCTGCCCGCGGGCCGGCAGACGCTCAACGGCGAGCAGGCGCTCGGCTACGTGCGCGCCCGCTACAGCATGGGTGACGGCTCCGACATCGGGCGGATCCAGCGGCAGCAGATGTTCATCGCCTCGATGGTCAAGAAGGTGATGAGCGGCGAGACACTGACCGACCCGGCGAGGTTGTTCGCCGTCCTCGACGCCGCCACCAACGCGGTGACGACGGACCGCGGCCTGACCCCGTCCGCCATGAAGGATCTCGCGCTGAGCCTGCGCGGGCTGGACGCCGGGCGCATCCGTTTCATCACCACCCCGTGGCACTACTCCGTCACCCAGCCGGGCCGAGTCGAGTGGGTGCAGCCCCAGGCCGACAGGTTGTTCCAGGTGGTGGCCAGAGACCAGAACGTCGAGGGCGTCAGGGGCGGCCAGGCCAAGGTGGCCCGCTCGAAGGTGCAGATCGAGCTCCGCAACGGCACCTGGCGCAGCGGGCTGGCCCGGGAGGTGGCCGCCTCCCTTGAGCAGCGTGGCTACCACATCGCCAAGATCGGTGACACGTCCCGCAAGCCGCAGGCGAAGACCACGATCCTCTACGGCCCGAACGGCGAGACCCGCGTGCCCACGCTCGCCCGCGACCTCGTGGCGGCCGCGCCCAAGAACGTGCCGGCGGCCAGGACCAACCGGCTGGTGCTGGTGATCGGCGACGACTGGAAGGGCGTCAAGCCGCTGCGCGGCGACGACCACGAGACGATCAAAGGCTTCGACGCGACGCACGACTCCTGCGCCGCCTGAGCGCCGCAGACAGGCGAAGATCGGCGCGGGCGGCGCGGGGACTAGGTGATGATCGCGGAAATCGCGGCGAGGGCGTCGACGACCTGGCGGGCGTCGGGGGTGGCCGACGGGTCGAGCAGCCACTGGAGCATCAGCCCGTCGGCGATCGCCACCACCACCGACACGAACACCTCGGGATTCATCGGCAGCTCGACCCCGAGCTCGTCGGCGGCCCTGCGCATCATGCCGACGCCGGCGGCGCGGGCGCGAGCGTAGGCCTGGGCCAGCTTCTCCCGCAACACGGGCGCGCGCAGCGCCGCGGGATAGCCCTCGACGAGGAGCACGAGCTGCGGCCCCAGCTCCTCGAAGACGTCGATCAGCTCCCTCAGGGCACGTTCGAGCATCTCCCTGCCGGTGCCGAGTTCGGCGCCGAACATGGATCGCTCGACCCGCTCCGTCCACTGCTCGAAGATCTCGGCGATGGCCTCGTTGAGCAGCGCGTCCTTGCCGCCGAAGTGGTAGCCGATGGACGCCAGGTTGGTGCCGGAGGCGGCGACCAGGTCTCGTGCGGTCGTGCGGGCGTAGCCCTTCTCCTGCAGGCAGCTCACAGCTCCCGCCAGCAGTCTCTCCCGGTAGCCACCGGCCTCTGTTCGCACCACGCGATCCATGGTAACCATATATACGATCGTATATGACGTACGTATATCTACTTGGAGGACGAACAGTGATACCCCCGGGACCGAGAGTTCCCGCGCTGGTGCAGACCGCGCGTTTCATGGCCGCGGCGCCGAGCGCGTTCGAGGCCTATCACCGCAGGTACGGCCCGATCTTCACGGTTCGCTACGCCGGATTCCCCCCGGAGGTCTACGTGACCACCGCGGAGCTGGCCGAGCAGGTCTACCGGACCGACCAGGGCGGCGGGCACGCCGGCGCGGCGCGCCGCGACTTCCTCGCGCATCTGGTCGGCGAGCATTCCGTGCTCACGCTGGACGGTGACCCGTGGTGGCGGCACCGCAAGACGCTCAACCCGCCGCTCCGCGCCAAGCAGGTCGCCGGCTACCACGACGACATCGCCGCGATCGCGGCGGAGAAGATCGCGTCGTGGCCGCTGGGCAGGCCCTTCGCGTTGCGCGATCGTATGCAGGAGATCACGCTGGAGATCATCATCCGGCTGATCTTCGGGATCAGCGACGCCGAGCGGGTCGGCAGGTTGCGGGCGCTGCTGCCCGCGCTGATCCAGACCGGCGGCTCCATGCAGGTGGCGATGTTGCCCGACCGGCTGCGCGGCCCCGCCGCACGGGTGCCGATCACGCCGTACGCGCGGTTCCTGCGGCTGCGCGCCGCTGTGGACACGATCCTGTTCGACGAGATCCGCCGCCGGCGCGGCACCTCCGGCGGCACCGACGTGCTCGGGCGGCTGCTGGACACCGGGCTGGACGACCAGGAGATCCGCGACGAGCTGATCACCATGCTGAGCGCCGGTCATGAGACGACCGCGACCGGCCTGGCCTGGGCGTTCGAGCGGATCCTGCGCATGCCCGAGGTGCTGGAACGCCTGCCGGACGACGAGCCCTACCTCAACGCGGTGGTCAAGGAGGTGCTGCGCGTCCGGCCCGTCGTCTATGAGGCGCCGCGGCTGCTCGACTCACCCCTGCGGCTGGGCGACTACGAGATCCCGGCCGGGTGGTACGCAGGACCGTACATCCCGCTCGTACACCGTGACCCCGCCGCCTTCGCCGAGCCCGGGGCGTTTCGCCCGGAACGTTTCCTGACAGAGCACCAGAACAGGGGCTGGATGCCCTTCGGCGGCGGGCGGCGCTTCTGCGTCGGAGCGCAGCTGGCGCTCCTGGAGATGCGCGTCATCATCCGCGAGGTGCTGCGCCGCCTGGAGCTCGCGGCGCCCGATCAGGCGCCGGAGGCCAGGCGGCTGGCGAACGTGACGCTCGCGCCCGCGAGGCTGACCCGTGTCATCGCCCGCGCTCGGACTCCTGCTCGGACGGAGTAGGAGAGTCCTCGCGTCGCGGGTCGGCGCCCAGCTCCTCGCGGAGCCGGTCGTAGTCGATGTGATGGTTGGTGTACTTCAGCTGGCGAGCGACCTTCGTCTGCTTCGCCTTGGCTCTTCCTCGGCCCATGGCTACTCCCTCGTCCCCGCTGTCATGCTATCCAACAACGTTACGACTTGAAGAATTATGCAACTGAACTCGATTAGTCTGGCAACATGCACGTGGAGGTCTATCAGGCCAAGGCCGACTTCTTCCGAACGCTCGGCCACCCCGCTCGCATCCGAGTGTTGGAGCTGCTCCAGGAAGGGCCACTTCCCGTCAGGGACCTGCTGGCCCAGATCGACATCGAGGCTTCGAGCCTCTCACAACAGCTCGCAGTCCTGCGCCGGGCGGGGATCGTGAGCGCCATCCGCGAAGGCAGCACGGTGGTCTATACCCTGGCCACCCCAGAGCTCGCCGACCTGCTCGGCGCCGCCCGGCGCATCCTCACCGACATGCTGGCCGACCAGGGCGAGCTCCTCGCGGAGCTGAGAGCTGAGGTCACCTAGCCGGCCCCAGGATCGACAAGGCGGGCGGAAACGACAGATCCGTTAGGCTTCGGGCATGGTCTCCGAGCTGTTCGATCCCAAGGCGTGGCAGGCGGTCGAGGGATTCGAGTTCACCGACATCACCTACCACCGAGCCGTCGACCAGGGCACCGTGCGCATCGCGTTCGACCGGCCAGACGTGCGCAACGCCTTCCGCCCGCAGACGGTCGACGAGCTCTACCGCGCGCTCGATCACGCCCGGCAGACCACCGACGTCGGCTGCGTGCTGCTCACCGGCAACGGCCCGTCGCCCAAGGACGGCGGCTGGGCCTTCTGCTCGGGCGGCGACCAGCGCATCAGGGGCAAGGACGGCTACCAGTACGCCGACGGCACGCCGGCCACCGGGCGCCTGCACATCCTTGAGGTGCAGCGGCTGATCCGCTTCATGCCCAAGGTCGTGATCTGCGTGGTGCCCGGCTGGGCCGCGGGCGGCGGCCACAGCCTGCACGTTGTGGCTGATCTCACACTGGCCAGCGCGGAGCACGCCCGGTTCAAGCAGACCGACGCCGACGTGGCCAGCTTCGACGGCGGTTTCGGCTCGGCCTACCTGGCGCGGCAGGTCGGACAGAAGTTCGCCCGCGAGATCTTCTTCCTCGGCGACACCTACTCCGCGGCCGACGCCCACCGCATGGGCATGGTCAACGCCGTGGTCCCGCACGACGAGCTGGAGGCCACGGCCCTGGAGTGGGGCCGGAAGATCAACGGCAAGTCGCCGACGGCGCAGCGGATGCTCAAGTTCGCCTTCAACGCGATCGACGACGGCATGGTGGGGCAGCAGGTGTTCGCGGGCGAGGCCACACGGCTGGCCTACATGACGGACGAGGCGGCCGAGGGGCGCGACTCGTTCCTGCAGAAGCGCGAGCCCGACTGGTCGCCGTTCCCCTGGCACTACTGAGGCGTTCCGCCTATGAGGATCACGGTGCCGGAGGCGCTGACCGCGTCCCACGTGAAGTGGGACGGAGAGGCCGGGCGTGCCTGGTCGGCCGGGCTGCCCGCGCTCGCCGAGCGTTACCTGGAGAAGTGGGGGCTGCGGCTCGACGGCGAGCCCCGCCACGGGGTGGTGTCGCTCGTGTTGCCCGTCGTCCGCGACGACGGCACCGAGGCGGCGCTCAAGCTGCAGCCCGTCACCGACGAGAACGCCAGTGAGGCCATGGGGCTGGCCGCGTGGGCGGGTGACGCGTCGGTGTTGTTGCTCGAATCGGACCCGGCGACCGGCACCATGCTGCTCGAACGGCTCGAGGCCGGCCGGTCGTTGTCCAGCGTGCGCGACGACATGGAGGCCATGGGCATCCTCACCGAGCTGCTGGCCCGCCTGGTGGCCCATCCCGCCCCCGCGGGGATGCGCCGGCTGGGCGACATCGCGCAGGCCATGCTCGACGACGTGCCCGAGGCGCTCACGCGGCTGACGGATGAGCACCACCGCCACTGGATGACGTGGTGCGCCTCGGCGGTCGCCGAGCTCGTCCACGAGCCCGGCGACCGGCTGCTGCACTGGGACCTGCACTACGACAACGTGCTGGCGGCCGGGCGGGAGCCGTGGCTCAGCATCGACCCCAAGCCGCTGGCCGGCGACCCGGGGTTCGACCTGATGCCCGCCCTCGACAACCGGTGGGACGACGTGGTCGCGTCGGGTGACGTGACGCGGGCGGTGCTCAGGCGGTTCGACCTGATGGTCGACCGGCTCGGGCTCGACCCCCAGCGGGCGGCGGGCTGGACGCTGGGCCGGGTGCTGCAGAACTTCCTCTGGGAGGTCGAGGACGGCACCCATGCCGAGAGCGAGTGGATGCACATCCAGCTCGCGGTGGCCGAGGCCGTACGACACCGGCAGTGACTCACAGGGTCAGCACGATCTTCCCGCGGCCGTGGCCGGTCTCGATCTCCCGGTGCGCGTCCGCCGCCTCCTCCAGCCGGTACGCCCGCCGCACCGGGAACACGAACGCGCCCGCGGCGTACAGCGCGGCGTAGCGCCCGAGCCGTTCCGCCGTGCGCTCCCCCTGGACGACCTGGACGCCCAGCTCGGCGGCCTTGCCGTGCTCGACCAGCGTGACGATGCGGGTGCGGTCTTCGACCAGCTGGATCGACACCTCCAGCGCGTGACCTCCTGCCCCGTCCAGGGACGCGTCGATCCCGCCGGGGGCGAGCGCGCGCACCCGGCCGGCCAGCCCGTCCCCGTAGGTGACGGGAATGGCGCCGAGGTCGCGCAGGTGGTCGTGGTTGACCTCGCGGGCGGTGCCGATCACGGTGGCCCCGCGCCTCCTGGCGATCTGCACGGCCGCGGTGCCCACCGATCCGGCCGCGCCGTGCACGAGCAGCGTCTCGCCCGCCGCGACGCGCAGGCCGTCGAGGGCCAGTTCGGCGGTCTGCACGCCCGAGGTCATCCCTCCGGCCACCTCCCAGGGCACTTTCGCGGGCTTGGCGGCCACGTCCGCAGCGGGCACGACGATGTACTCGGCGTAGGCGTGCAACCGCGAGAACCCGAGCACCTCGTCGCCCGGGGCCACCCCGGTCACGCCGGGTCCCACCTGGTCCACCACGCCGGCGAACTCGTTGCCGGGGATGCGCGGGTAGTCGACGCCCGACATGTACGGAGGAAGCCACCCGGCCCGGACGGCCGCGTCGAAGGGCTGAACCCCGGCCGCTCGCACCCGCACGCGTACCTCTCCCTGGCCCGCCTGGGGCACGGGCAGCTCCATCACCTTCAGCACGTCAGGGCCGCCGGGCTCGGCGAAGGCCGCCGCTCTCATCACGTCAGTCATGGGACAGAGCGTGCTACCTCAACCGAGCTTGAGGTCAAGTCGCGTACTGTTATGGGAACTTTTCCCTTTACTCAGTCTTTATCTAGATATAGTCCGACAGGACACATACGGGGACGGGGCACACCGAGGTGGGATGACCGAGTTCGCAGACACCGCATTCAGCCTTCCGACTGTCATTTTCAGCAGCCTTCTCATCGTGGTCGTGGGTTATTGGCTGGCCGTCATCACCGGCCTGTTCGAGGTGGATGACGACGCCGCCTGGCTGGGACTCGGGGGAGTACCCGCAGGGATCACGCTCTCGGCGCTGATCGCGGTGGCATGGATGTTGTGCCTGGTCGGCAGCCAGGTGGTGAGCGGCGACCTGCTTGTCGCCGTGCCGATCGTCGCCGTGGCCGGCGGCTGGCTGGCAGCCCGTGGCCTGCTGCTTCCGCTGCGGCCGCTCTTCCGCGAAGGGGATCGGTCCTCGCGCGCCGACTTCATCGGCCAGATGTGCGTGATCCGCACCGGCGAGGCCACCTCCGACTTCGGCCAGGCCGAGGTCAGCGCCGCGGACGGCTCGTCCGCGATCGTGCAGGTGCGCACGACCGAGCGTGACCGCCTGGACCGCGGCGCCACCGCACTCATCTTCGACTACGACAAAGACGGCGAATTCTTCTGGGTCATGCCGTACGAAAGCGAGCATTGATGGACGTCATCTCTACCGGCCTCGGCATACTCATAGCGGTAATCGCGATCATTGTCATCGGGCTCCTCGTCCTCGTCGGCCGCCTTTTCCGTAAGGTCGAACAGGGCAAGGCACTGATCGTGTCGAAGATCAACAAGGTCGACGTGACGTTCACCGGCAAGATCGTCCTGCCCGTCGTCCACAAAGCCGAGGTCATGGACATCTCGGTAAAGACGATCGAGATCCATCGCACCGGCCGCGAGGGCCTGATCTGCCGCGACAACATCAGGGCCGACATCAAGATCACGTTCTTCGTGCGCGTGAACAAGACCACGGAAGACGTCATCAAGGTCGCCCAGGCCATCGGCACGGCCAGGGCCAGCGACGAGCAGACGCTGCAGGAGCTGTTCAACGCGAAGTTCTCCGAGGCGCTGAAGACGGCCGGCAAGCACCTGGACTTCGTCGACCTCTACACCAAGCGCGACGAGTTCCGCGACGAGATCATCCGGCTCATCGGCACCGACCTCAACGGCTACAGCCTCGAAGACGCCGCCATCGACTACCTGGAGCAGACCTCCCTGGCCCAGCTCGACAAGAGCAACATCCTCGACGCGCAGGGCATCCGCAAGATCACCGAGCTGACGGCGATCGAGCACGTCCGGACGAACGAGTTCCGGCGCAACGAGGAGAAGGAGATCACCCGCCAGAACGTGGACGCCCGCGAGGCCATCCTCGAACTGGAGCGCCGCCAGGCCGACGCCGAGCTCAAGCAGCGCCGCGAGATCGAGACCGTCAAGGCCCGCGAGGACGCGGAGATCGCTCGCGTGCAGGCCGAGGAGCGGCTGCGCGCCCAGACCGCCGGCATCAAGACCGACGAGCAGATCGGCGTGCAGCGGGAGAACCAGCACCGCGAGATCGCGGTCGCCGAGAAGAACCGCGAGCGCGTGATCGCCATCGAGTCCGAGCGGATCGAGAAGGACCGCCTGCTGGAGGTCATCTCCCGCGAGCGGGAGACCGAGCTGTCGCGCATCGCGAAGGACAAGGAGGTCGAGACCGAGAAGCGGTCGATCGCCGAGGTCATCCGCGAGCGCATCGCGGTCGACAAGACCGTGGCCGAGCAGGAGGAGAACATCAAGCGGCTGCGCGTGGTCGAGGAGGCCGAGCGCACCCGCCAGCAGGTGATCATCGCCGCCGAGGCCGAGGCGCAGGAGAACCTGGTCAAGGACATCAAGGCCGCCGAAGCCGCGGAAGCCGCCAGCAAGTTCAAGGCCCGCGAGGAGCTCGTGCTCGCCGAGGCCAGGCAGCAGGCCGCCGACCTGGACGCGCGGGCCAAGATCCGGCTGGCCGAGGGAGTCCAGGCCGAGTCCGCAGCGGAGGGCCTGGCGCAGATCCAGGTCAAGGAGCGCGACGCGGACGCCATCGAGAAGGTCGGCCGCGCCGAGGCACTGGCGCTGAAGGAGAAGCTGGCCGCCGAGGCCGACGGCGCCAGGGCCATGGCGCTGGTCGAGGGCGACCGGCTCAAGGCGCAGGCCGAGGGCGAGCAGGCGATGGCGTTCGCCACCGCCGCCGCGGTCGGCGAGAAGCTCAAGGCCGAGGCCGAGGGTCTCACCGAGAAGGCGGCCGCGATGGCCGCGCTGGACGAGTCCAGCAGGGAGCACGAGGAGTACCGCCTGCGCCTGGAGGCCGACAAGGAGATCCGTCTCAAGCACATCGACGTGTCGCGGCGCGTGGCCGAGTCGCAGGCGAGCGTCCTGGCCGCCGGGCTGGCCAAGGCGAACATCGACATCGTCGGCGGCGACACGATGTTCTTCGACAAGGTGGTCGGCTCGATCGCCGCGGGCAAGGCGGTCGACGGGTTCGTGGGGCACTCCGATGTCGCGGGCGCCCTGGCCAAGCCGTACGTCAACGGGACGGCCAGCCTGGCGGCAGACCTCGCCGACGTGGTGAGCGGCGTGCGTACCGAGGACCTGAAGAACCTGACCGTGTCCGCCCTGCTCATGCAGCTCATCAACAACGGCGGCCCGCAGTCGTCGGCGCTCGGCGAGTTGCTGGAGACGGCCCGCCGGCTGGGGGTGGCCGACTCGCCGGTGGCCGCGCTCGCCGGGGCTAGGGGCTGACCGTCTGTGACAACGCTCGAAGCCGGGCCTGAGCTGGAGGCGGGGACGTACGAAGTCCTCAGGAACCGGCTCCAGGCCCAAGCCAAGGCCCTCGCGGCGGCGGCCGAGGCGGTCAACCAGGAGCGGCTGCGCGTGTTCGGCGGCGCGGAGCTGCGCCTGCTGGGCACCGAGCGGATCCGCACGGAGAACAACTGCGTCCCCAGGGACATCGTCTCCCTGGGCGACGTGATGTTGTTCGGCTACAACGTCTTCATCGGGCTCAAGCCGGAGACGACGGTGACCGACGTGTTCGCGGTGCACCGGTTCTCCAGGGACGGCGACGCCTTCCGGTTCGACGCCGACAAGCTGGAGGCGCTGGAGGACCCGGCGTTCAGGAAGGCCTTCGCCGAGCTGTACCGCTACTACAAGGGGACGCGGCTGCAGCAGCTCAGGCGGGTGGAGGGCAAGCTGCTGGCGGTTTTCCAGACGGGTCCCGCGGATCTGCGGGTGCTCCGCTGGGCGGTCAACACCAGCGGAGTCACGAAATATCTGGATAACAGGGGTGAGCGTGACCACGTCTTCCCCCCGTCCCACGACTTCGAGTGGACGCCCACCACCCGCGACGACCACGTGCTCGGCCGCCACCCGCACATCTCCATCGAGGGCGAGGTGTTCGTCGAGACCGTCGGCGGCGACCTCACCATCAAGATCGAGGACAACACGGAGACCGGCGCGGGCGTCTACTCCGAGCCGGTCACCGAACCCCTGCAGAGCCTCGCCGACGCCGACGTCGAGTACGCCCGCGTCGGGCCGCTCATCCTCATGCGGATCAAGCCGTACAAGGAGACCGACTGGCGGCACCTGGTCTTCAACGTGCGCACCAGGTCCGTCGTGCGGCTCGACGGCATCGGGCAGGCCTGCCAGCGGCTGCCCGAGGACCAGGGGCTGATCTTCCCCGGCGGCTACTACCTGGCGACCGGGGTCAGCAAGACGTTCGACACGGACGTCACCGACCTGGAGTTCGAGCGGGTGGTCCGCTCCCCCAACGGCGAGGACGTCCTGTACGTCTTCCACGCCAAAGGCGACGGGCGCTCGCTGTTGCTGCCGTACAACGTGATCAGGAAGGAGGTGGCCACGCCCATCGTCTGCCACGGATATTCGTTGTTCGAGGACGGCACGATGGTGGTCTTCCGCGCCACCTCCGAGGAGCCGACCCGGGTCCACCCGATGCAGGTCTGGCAGACCCCCTACGTCTCCGACACCTTCGCCGCCACCCAGCCCGCCGGCACCGGCCCGCTGGAGCGCATCGGCAACGCCGAGCTGGTGCGCGGCATCTCCGACTGCCTGTCGGTGTCGCGCATGGTCGAGGAGATGGCGCCGTCCGCGGGGACGTTCGAGGGGCTGATCGCCGCGTGCACGCGGGCGTTCGACTCCTACCACTGGCTCGGCGACCACGGCCTGCGCGGCCCGCTCTCCGACGTACGCGCCACCGCCGAGCAGGTGCTCGACGAGTACGAGAACGTCGAGCAGCTCACCAGGCAGGCCGAGCGGACGCTCGCCACGGCGACGGAGGAGACGACCCGCCTGCTCCGCAGCGCCCAGGCCGACGACCCGGTCACCGCCGACGCCTGGGTGACGCTGCTGGCCACGCTGCGCAGGGCCCAGGGCCACCTGGTGACGCTGCGCGAGGTCCGCTACATCGACCTGGCCGCGCTCGACGCGCTGGCCGCGTCGGTGACGGAGGAGCTGGGCTCGGTGGGCCGGCGGGCGGTCACGTTCCTGGAGGGCGCGGATGCGTTCACCGCCTACCACGCCGCCGTCGAGCGGCTGGCCGCGGAAGCCGCCGCGATCACCACGGCCGCCGAGGCCGAGCCCGTCGCCGACCGGCTGGCCGAGCAGTCTGAGGGGCTGGAGGTGGTGACGGAGGTCGTCGGCTCGCTGGAGATCGCCGACGCCACCGTGCGCACCTTCATCCTGGGCCGCATCGCCGAGGTCCTCGGCGGCGTCAACCGCGCCAGGGCCGTGCTGGACGGTCGCCGCCGCGAGCTGCTGGGGGCCGAGGGGCGGGCCGCGTTCGCCGCCGAGTTCGCCCTGCTGGGGCAGGCCATCACGGGCGCGCTGGCGATCGCCGACAGCCCCGCGAAGTGCGACGAGCAGCTCGGCCGGCTGATGCTCCAGTTGGAGAACCTGGAGTCGCGCTTCGGCGAGTTCGACGACTTCGCCGCGCAGCTGTCGGCCAAGCGGGACGACGTCTATGAGGCGTTCTCGTCCCGCAAGCAGACGCAGCTCGACGAGCTGGCCCGGCGCGCCGACCGCATCTTCGCCTCCGCCGAGCGGGTCCTCGCCAGCGTCACCCGCCGCCTCGGCTCGCTGTCGTCGCTCGACGAGGTGAACACCTACTTCGCGACCGACCCGATGGTGGCCAAGATCCGCTCGGTCGCCGACGAGCTGCGCGCGCTCGGGGACGCCGTACGCGCGGAGGAGCTGGACGGGCGGGTCAAGTCGGCGCAGCAGGAGGCCGCGCGTTCCCTGCGGGACCGCCTGGACCTGTTCGCGGACGGCGGCGAGACCCTGCGCCTCGGCCACCACCGTTTCGCCGTCAACACCCAGCCGATCGACCTGACGCTGGTGCCGCACGTGGAGCGCGACGACGACCGCACCTCCATGTACTTCGCGATCACCGGCACCGACTACCGCGCGCCCGTGCCCGAGTCGTTCGCCGACACCCGGCCCTTCTGGGACCAGTTGCTGGTCTCGGAGACGCCCGACGTCTACCGAGCCGAGCACCTGGCCGCCTCGCTGCTCGACTCGGTCACGCCCGGCGCGCCGCTGGCCGACCTGGTCCGGCAGGCGGCCGAGTCGCGTTACGACGAGGGCTACGAACGAGGCGTGCACGACCACGACGCCACGATCATCCTGGACGCGCTCGTACGGCTGCGCGAGGGAGCCGGGCTGCTGCGCTATCCGGCCGAGGTCCGCGCGGCCGCCCAGCTGTTCTGGGCGTTCGGGCTGGACGAGGTTTCACGTAAAACATCGACGACCCGGGCGCTGTCGCTGGTGCGGGCGCGCACGGTCTTCGGCGACACCTCCGCCCTGGGCGCGCTGGCCGCCGAGCTGGGCGCCGCGATCGCGGAGTTCATGGCCGGCCTGCGTACGGGCGCCGCGCCGGACGCGGGCCTGGCCGGTGAATACCTGGTCGAGGAGCTGGGCAGCGGCCCGGCCGGGTTCGTGACCAGCAAGGGCGCGCGTGACCTGCTCGACGCGTTCCGCCACGAGCTGGGCCCGGTCAAGGTGCGCGAGTTCGAGGACGACCTCGGGGCGGTCGCCCTGCCCGAACGTCTCCAGCTGGCGCAGGCGTGGCTGTCCGCCTTCCGCGAGGGTCCCGAGGTCACCGAGGCCATCGCCGTGCAGCTGTGCGACCTGCCCCGCCACGACTCGAGCGCCGCCACGACCGAGACCGTGGACGGGCTGCTGGGATCCCACCCCCGCGTCGCCGGCCGCAAGCTGGAGATCAGGCTCGACGAGCTGCTCACCAGGGCGCGCCGGTTCCGGCAGGAGCGGGTGCCCGCCTACCGCGCCTTCCAGCGCCGCAGGAGCGAGCTGGTCGAGGCCGAACGGCGGCGGCTGCGCCTGGACGAGTACCGCCCCAAGGTCATGAGCGCGTTCGTCCGCAACCGCCTGCTGGACGAGGTGTACCTGCCGCTGATCGGCGACAACCTGGCCAAGCAGCTCGGCGCGACCGGCGCGGGCAAACGCACCGACCAGATGGGCCTGCTGCTGCTCATCTCGCCGCCTGGCTACGGCAAGACGACCCTCATGGAGTACGTCGCCAGCCGTCTCGGCCTGGTGTTCGTCAAGGTCAACGGCCCGGCGCTGGGCCACGACGTCACCTCGCTCGACCCGGCCGACGCGCCCGACGCCACGGCCAGGCAGGAGGTGGAGAAGATCTCGTTCGCGCTGGAGACCGGCAACAACACGCTGCTCTACCTGGACGACATCCAGCACACCTCGCCGGAGCTGCTGCAGAAGTTCATCTCGCTCTGCGACGCCCAGCGCCGCATCGAGGGCGTGTGGAACGGCCGCACCCGCACGTACGACCTGCGCGGCAAGCGGTTCGCGGTGTGCATGGCGGGCAACCCGTACACCGAGTCGGGCCAGCGGTTCCGCATCCCCGACATGCTGGCCAACCGGGCCGACGTGTGGAACCTGGGCGACGTGCTGTCCGGCAAGGACCACCTGTTCGCGCTCAGCTACGTCGACAACGCCCTCACCTCCAACCCCGTGCTCGCGCCGCTCGCCGGCCGCGACCGTGCGGACGTGGAGCTGCTGGTGCGGCTGGCCAAGGGCGACACGACGGTACGGCCCGACCAGCTCGGCCACCCGTACACCAAGCCGGAGCTCGACCAGATCCTCAGCGTGCTGTCCAAGCTGGTGCGGGTGCAGGAGGTGGTCCTGGCCAACAACCGGGCCTACATCGCCTCGGCCGCCCAGTCCGACGCCGCCCGCACCGAGCCGCCGTACCGGCTGCAGGGGTCGTACCGGAACATGAACAAGCTGGCCGAGCGCATCGTGCCCGCGATGAACGACGACGAGCTCGAAGCGCTGATCGACGACCACTATCTGGGCGAGGCCCAGACCCTGACCTCGGACGCCGAGGCCAACCTGCTCAAGCTGGCCGAGCTCCGTGGCCGTCTGACCCCCGCCCAGGCCGAACGGTGGGCGGCGATCAAGGCGGCCCACCTCAGGGCCAAGGCGCTCGGAGGAGCCGAGGACGACCCGATGACCAGGGCCGTCGGCGCGATCGGGCTGCTGGCCGACCGCGTCGGCGACGTCGGCACGGCCATCAGGGGGTCCGAGCGCTGATTCGCGACCGCGCGGGTGGAGCCGCGCCGGGTCATCCGATGAGCGCCTCCGTCGCCTCGCGTCGCAGGGCCGTGGACCGGTGCAGGTAGTCGAGGATCAACGCCAGCTCGTCGTCGGTGTAGCGCTCGTACAGGTGCGCCATCGTCGCCGCGAACGGCTGGAGCAGCTCCCCGAACCCGGCCGGCTGCTCGGGGTTGATCTCGACGATGACCCGGCGCCGGTCCTTGGTGTCGCGCACCCGCCGCACCAGCCACCTGGACTCCAGCCGGTCGATCAACCCGCTGATCGTCGCCGGCGCCAGCCTTGTGTGCTGGGCGAGCTCCCCCGCCGTCAGCGGACCTAGGCGTCGCAGCAGGTCGAGGGCCTTCTCCTCGGTCATGCCGAGGCCCAGCCGCTCGCCCATCGCGCTGTGGTGCATCACGGCGGCGGTGCTGCTCTCCCTCCCCGCAGCGGTGAGCGCCTCCAGCAAGCCCTTTCGTCGCTCTCCGGACACGGGGACCTTCTTCCTGCCTATGTTTCGTTCGGCCGAACGAAACGGTATCAGGAACCAGGAGTCATGTGCCTGGATGTGCCGCTACGAGCCGAGCCTGTGACACCGCGCCGGCGCTCGCGGGCACGAGCGGCAACCGCACGTCCGGGGTGGGTATCGTGCCCTGGGCGTGCAGCACGCCCTTGAGCACGGTGGGGTTGGGCTCGGTGAAGAGCGCCGCCGAGAGCCGGGCCAGCCGGTGCCCGAGCGTCCTGGCCCGGGTGCCGTCCCCGGCGTGCCAGGCGTCGGCCAGCTCGGCGAAGCTCGCGGTCTCCAGGTGCGCGGAGGCCAGGATCCCGCCGGCCGCGCCCAACGCCAGCAGCGGCGAGATGAACGCGTCGTCGCCACCGAGCACCTCGAACCCGGCGGGCGGGTCCCCTAGCAGCGCCACGGCATCCTGGTCGATGCCCGCCGCGTATTTCACGCCGACGATCATCGGATGAGCGCCCAGGCGGCGCAGCGTGTCGGCCCCGACCGCCTGACCGGTCCTGTAGGGGATGTGGTAGATCACCAGCGGCACCGGCGTCTCCTCCGCCAGCGCCTCGAAGTGCGCTGCCACGCCCCGCTCCCCCGGCCGCAGGAAGTACGGCACGGTCACCAGC
>NZ_SMKP01000146.1:0-27588 GCF_004349015.1 Nonomuraea diastatica | reverse complement strand
GGGCTGGGGAGCACGGCTGAAAAAGGGCCTCAGGAAATCAGCGGTGATCACTTCAACGGTGTCGGACTCCCACACCAGGCGCTCGGCCTGGTTGGTGCCGTAAGGCGGCTCGACCCCCCACAGATGGATGCGGACGCCGTAGGCCTGCGCCGCCTCGACCGCCGGAACCATGTCCTCATCGCCCGCCAGCAGGATCGTGTCGGTGACCGCATGATGCCGGGCCAGGGCCTCCAGATCGCTCCTGATCTGCGCGTCCACACCCTTCTGCTGGCCTCGGGCGTTCAGGTTGCCAAGCCGCACCTTGACCCAGGGAAGCTGGGCGATGACCCGCTGGTCGACGGTGGGCACACGGTCGCGGGCTGCGTCATACCAATAGATCCGCAGGAGTTCGCCAGAAATACGTTCCTCTGCATGTTTCTGTAGGCTCTGGATGAGCTCATCGGCGGCCACCCGATATTCCTTGCGCTCCTTCGCGCCGAGCAGCACCTCACCTGCCGCAGCGTACAGATAACCGACATCCACTAGGACGGCGTACTTGGCTGCCACAGGATGCGGCATGAGGTCTGGGATGGCCATGTCGTCCTCCAGGCCGCGGGTGTTAGTTGATCGGCTGACTATATACGCCTACTTTCTCTAGATAGTCCCAACTCCCGAGGAACTTGACACCCGATTCACAGGATCTATCTAGGGTAGAGCGCTCATCCGCCATGCCGACTTCCCTGGGACGACAGGCTTACGCATACCTCTGGCGGGGTTTCGCCACGTTTGCCGTCGGCGAGCGGGAGGCGCCTGTGGCTCGGCGTGTCGAGTGGCGAGTACCGCCACCAACGCGGCGATCTCCTCGGGCGCGGCGTCGCCACGAACAATGCGCAGATGGCTCGTCATAGCGGGATGTTCCCATGCTTCTTGGGCGGCAGCGTCGCCCGCTTGTTCCGCAACATCCGCAGCGCCCTGGTGACCTGTGCCCGGGTCTCGGCCGGCCGGATCACCGCGTCCACGTAGCCGCGCTCCGCCGCGATGTACGGATTGGTCAGCGTGTCTTCGTACTCGGTGACGCGCTTCGCGCGCACGGCGTCGGGGTCGTCGGAGGCGGCCAGCTCGCGCCGGTAGAGGATGTTGACCGCTCCCTGTGCGCCCATGACCGCGATCTGGGCCGTGGGCCAGGCCAGGTTGACGTCGGCGCCCAGGTGCTTGGAGCCCATGACGTCGTACGCGCCGCCGTACGCCTTGCGTGTGATCACCGTGATCAGTGGCACCGTGGCCTCGGCGTAGGCGTAGAGGAGCTTGGCCCCGCGGCGGATGATTCCGTTCCATTCCTGATCGGTCCCGGGGAGGAAACCCGGTACATCAACAAAAGTCAGGATAGGAATATTAAAGGCATCACATGTTCGAATAAATCTTGCGGCCTTCTCAGAGGCGTCGATATCCAGGCACCCGGCGAAATGCATCGGCTGGTTGGCCACGATCCCCACGGGCTGGCCGTCGACGCGACCGTAGCCGACCACGATGTTCTGCGCGAACAGCGCGTGGACCTCCAGGAACTCCCCGTCGTCCAGCACGTGCTCGATCACCCGGTGCATGTCGTACGGCTGGTTGGCCGAGTCGGGGATCAGCACGTCGAGCTCGGGATCGGGCTCGAGGTCGGCGGCCGGCTCGAAGACCGGCACCTCGTCCAGGTTGTTGGACGGCAGGTATGACAGCAGCGCCTTGACGTAGTCGAGAGCGTCGGCCTCGTCGTCGGCCTGGTAGTGGGCCACCCCGGACTTGGTGTTGTGTGTGTGGGCCCCGCCGAGCTCCTCGAACGTGACCTCCTCGCCCGTCACCGTCTTGATCACGTCGGGGCCCGTGATGAACATCTGCGACGTCTGGTCCACCATGACGACGAAGTCGGTCAGCGCGGGCGAGTAGACGTGGCCGCCGGCCGCGGCCCCCATGATGAGCGAGATCTGCGGGATCACGCCGGAGGCGTGCACGTTGCGCTTGAAGATCTCCGCGTAGAGCCCGAGCGCGACCACACCCTCCTGGATGCGCGCGCCGCCGCCCTCGTTGATGCCGATGATCGGGCAGCCGGTCTTGATCGCCAGGTCGAGCACCTTGACGATCTTCTCGCCGTACACCTCGCCGAGCGAGCCGCCGAAGACCGTCACGTCCTGCGAGAACACGCACACCTGCCGGCCGTCGATGGTGCCGTGGCCGGAGATGACGCCGTCGCCGTACGGCCGCCGCTCCTCCAGCCCGAACATCGTGGACCGGTGCCGGGCGAACTCGTCGAACTCCACGAACGAGCCCTCGTCCAGCAGCGCCAGCACGCGCTCTCTGGCGGTCATCTTGCCCTTGGCGTGCTGCTTGGCCACCGCGGTCGCCGACCCCGCGTGCACGGCCTCGTCGAGCCGTCGCTCCAGGTCAGCGATTTTTCCAGCAGTGGTATGAATATCCAGCTTTTCCGGTAGGTCGTCAGCCGCTGCAGTCATGCGCGCAAATCTAGTCCGTCCGCCAGAGTGGATCCATGACGGATGCCGTTCGCACCCATGGCCTGGTCAAACGTTACGGTTCGCAGGTCGCCGTGGCCGGGGTCGATCTCCAGGTCCCCGCGGGGAGTTTCGCCGGCCTCGTCGGCCCCAACGGCGCGGGCAAGACGACCACGCTCGGCATGATCACCGCGCTGCTCCGTCCCGACGGCGGCCATGCCGAGGTCGACGGGCTCCACGTGTGGCGCGACCCCGTCGCCGTCAAGGCGCGCATCGGCGTGCTCCCCGAGGGGTTGCGGCTGTTCGAGCGGCTGTCGGGCCGCGAGCTGCTGCTCTACAACGGCAGGCTGCGCGGCATCCCCAAGGCCGACGTCGAGCAGCGCGCGGGCGAGCTGCTCGACGTGATGGACCTGACCGGCGCCGCGGACAAGCTCGTCGTCGACTACTCCACCGGCATGCGCAAGAAGATCGGCCTGGCCGCCGCGCTCCTGCACAACCCGTCGGTGCTCTTCCTGGACGAGCCTTTCGAGGGCGTCGACCCGGTCAGCGCCAACACCCTCACCGAGGTGCTCCAGCGCTTCACCGCGTCCGGCTCGACCGTCATCTTCTCCAGCCACGTGATGGACCTGGTCGAGCGGCTGTGCGACTGGGTGTCCGTGATGAGCGCCGGCCACATCGTGGCGCAGGGCCCGCTGGCGGAGGTGCGCGGCGGGCGCAGCCTCAACCAGGCGTTCCTCGACCTGGTCGGCGGCACGCCGCACGGCCGCGAAGCGGGCCTGAGCTGGCTCGGCGCCCGGCCGGAGGGCCCCAGGTGAGCACCGTCCTGCTGTTCGCGCAGCTCAAGCTCCGGCTGCTGGCCGGCAACCTGCGCGGCGACACGCAGCGCAAGCTGGGTTTCGTCTTCACCGCGGCCATCGCCGCCGGCCTGGCCGCGCTCGGCTTCCTGCTGATGAGCCTGCTCAGGCTGGCCCCAGGCGTCATCTCCGCCTCGCTCCTGACGCTCGCCTTCGCGTCGTTCTTCTTCGGCTGGATGATCGGGCCGCTGCTCGCCTTCGGCCTCGACGACACGCTCGACCCCGCGAAGCTGTCGTTGTTCCCGCTGCGCACCGGGCGGCTCGCGGTCGGCATGTTCACCGCGTCGGTGACCGGTGTCTGGCCGCTCGCGACGCTCGTCGTGACCTGCGGCGCGCTGGTCGGGGTCGCGTCGGGCCCCGGCGGGATCCTGCTCGGCGTGCCGGCCGTGCTGCTGCAGTTCGCGCTCTGCGTGGTGGCGTCCAGGCTGCTCACCACCACGCTCTCCAGCGCGCTGCGCACCCGGCGCGGGCGCGACCTGCTGGCCGTGAGCGCGCTGGCCCTGGTGTTGCTCGCGCAGCTCCCCAACCTGCTGATGAACCGTGGCTTCAGCGACCCCACGGCGATGTTGCACCAGATGGCGGGCCTGCTCAGGTGGACCCCGCCCGGCCTGGCGGCGCACGCCATCGCCGACGGCGGCCTCACCGGGCTGGCCGAGCTCGCGTTGCTCGCCCTGCTCGTGGTGGCGCTCGGCTGGTTGTGGGTCAAGGCGCTGAGCCGGGCCCTCGTCATGCCCGACTCCTCCACCCAGGCGGCCTCCGTGCGCAGGGAGAGCGGGCTGGTCGACCGGGTCCTGCCCGACGGGCCGCTGGCGGCGGTGGTGACGAAGGAGCTGAAGTACATCAGGCGCGACCCGAGGTTCCGCGTGGGCTGGGCCAGCGCCATCGTCGTCACCCTCATCCTGTCGTTCTCGCTGAGCGATCCCGATCGGGGCGGGGGCGGCCAATGGACGCCGATCGTGATCTCCTGCATGGGCGCACTCATGATCGCCCTGCAGTCGGGGAACGCGTTCGGCATCGACGGGCGCTCGTTGTGGATGAACGCCGTGGCGTTCGGCTCCGAGCGCGATCTCGCCACCGACCTGGCCGGGCGGCACCTGGCGGGCGTGCTGGTCGCCGCCCCGCTGGTCACCGCGCTCGCCGTCGCCACCGGCCTGCTCACCGGGCACCCCGCGATGATCCTGCCGGCCACGCTGGCCGGATGGGGAGTGCTCGGCATCGGGTTCGGCGTCGGATCGGTGACCAGCGTGATCCTGCCCTACACGGTGCCCGACCGGATGAACGCCTTCACCGGCGCCGCCCCTGGACAGGGCGGGCAGGCGTTCGCCTCCGCCCTGGGCGCGTCGGCCGGCATGGCGCTGCTGATGGCGCCGTTCGTGGTGGCGCTGCTGTTCGGGCTCTTCTGGGTGTGCGCGGTGGCGCCGTTCTACGGCCTGCTGGCCGAAGTGCTCGGCAGGCGGCTGGGCGCCAAGCTCGGATTCGCCCGGATGCCCGATCTGCTCGCGGCGGTGTCGAAGCCCACCTGACCTGCCAGAAACCCGCTTCCCACCCAATGGTCTAGTCCAATTGATGAGACCGGTCTACGGTCGTTCGTGGCGACTCGCTACCCTTCGAAACATGATTGACCAGGGGCTCGAACATCGCAGCGCCGCCGTGACCGAGATGCCGGACGAGCTGCGCCACGATGTGCGCCTGCTCGGCAAGCTGCTCGGCCAGGTGCTGGCCGAACAGGGCGGCGAAGACCTGCTGGCCGACGTCGAACGGCTGCGCAAGTCGGTCATCGCCGCGCGCAGGGGCGAGATCTCGGCCGACGAGATCACCGCCATGATCGCAGGATGGGAGATCGAGCGGGCAGTCGAGGTGGCCCGGGCGTTCACGTGCTACTTCCACCTGGCCAACCTGGCCGAGGAGCACTACCGCATCCGCACGCTGCGCGAACGCGACGCCGAGGGGAGAGTGCAGCGCGAGTCGCTCGCGCAGGCCGTACGCGAGCTGGGTCACGAGCGCGTCACCGAGCTGGTGGAGGGCCTTGAGCTGCACCCGGTGCTCACCGCGCACCCCACCGAGGCGCGCAGGCGCGCGGTCGTCACCGCGATCCAGCGGGTCAGCGGCCAGCTCACCGAGTACAACTCCCCGGGCCGCGGCGCCTCCGAGCGGGCGGAGAGCAAGCGGCGCATGCTGGAGGAGATCGACCTGCTGTGGCGCACGGCCCAGCTCCGCTCCACCAAGCTCGACCCGCTCGACGAGGTGCGCACCGCCATGGCCGCCTTCGACGAGACGTTGTTCCGTACGGTGCCGCAGGTCTACCGCGCACTCGACGCGGCGCTCGGCACAGCGGCCGGCACAGCGGCCGAAGGGGGCACCGGCACCCGCCCGCCGCAGGCCAGGCCGTTCATCCGCTACGGCAGCTGGATCGGCGGCGACCGCGACGGCAACCCCAACGTCACGGCCAGGGTCACCCGCGAGACCGTCCAGATCCAGTCCGAGCACGTGCTGACGGCCCTTGAGACCGCGTGCTCGCGCATCGGCCGCACGCTGACGGCCTCCGCCCAGTTCGCCCCCTGCTCGCCCGAGCTCAAGACGGCGCTGGCCACGGCCGGGGACGCCCACCCCGAGGTCGTCTCCGAGCTGGCCACCCGCTCGCCGCGCGAGCCGCACCGGCAGTGGCTGCTGTTCGTGGCCGCGCGCATCGCCGCCACCCACCGCCGCGACCTCGACCTGGCCTACCGCTCGCCCGACGAGCTGCTGGCCGACCTGCACCTGGCGCAGGAGTCGCTGGCGGCGAGCGCGCCGCGGCAGGCGTACGGCGAGTTGCAGCACCTCATCTGGCAGGTCGAGACGTTCGGCTTCCACCTGGCCGAGCTGGAGGTGCGCCAGCACTCCCAGGTGCACGCCGCCGCGCTGGAGGAGTTGCGGGCGGGCGGCGAGCCGTCGGAGCGCACCGAGGAGGTCCTGGCCACGATCCGGGTGGTCGGCTGGATCCAGGAGCGGTTCGGGGTCAGCGCCTGCTCCCGCTACGTGGTCTCCTTCACCCGCTCGGCCGGTGACGTCGCGGCCGTCTACGAACTGGCCAGGCACGCGCTCGGCGACCGCGCGCCCGTGCTCGACGTCGTGCCGCTGTTCGAGTCGGGCGAGGACCTGGCCAACTCGCCGCGCGTGCTCACCGGCATGCTCGAC
This sequence comes from Nonomuraea diastatica, assembly GCF_004349015.1. Taxonomy (NCBI): domain Bacteria; kingdom Bacillati; phylum Actinomycetota; class Actinomycetes; order Streptosporangiales; family Streptosporangiaceae; genus Nonomuraea; species Nonomuraea diastatica. The sequence continues at coordinate 21,092 of NZ_SMKP01000146.1, read as the reverse complement.
ATCCCGCAGGTGCGGCAGCGCCTGGCCGACACCGGCCGGCGCATGGAGATCATGCTGGGCTACTCCGACTCGGCAAAGGAGCTCGGCCCCGCCGCGGCCACGCTCCGGCTCTACGAGGCGCAGGAGGAGCTGACCCGCTGGGCCGCCGAGCACGACGTGAATCTGCGCATGTTCCACGGCCGCGGTGGCGCGCTCGGCCGCGGCGGCGGCCCGGCCAACCGCGCCGTGCTGGCCCAGGCCCCCGGTTCGGTCGCGGGCCGGTTCAAGGTCACCGAGCAGGGCGAGGTCATCTTCGCCCGCTACGGCCACATCGCGATCGCCCGCCGCCACCTGGAGCAGGTGGCCAACGCCGTGCTGTTGGCCTCCTCGCCGACGATCGGGTCGCGCACCGCGGCCGCCGCCGATCGGTTCCGCGGCCTGGCCGAGCAGGTCGCCACGGCGTCCGAGCGGGCCTACAGGTCGCTGACCGAGGCGGAGAGCTTCCCCGAGTGGTTCGGCCTGGTCAGCCCGCTTGAGGAGATCGGCACGCTGCGCCTCGGCTCCCGCCCGGCCCGCCGCGGCCTGGGCGCACCGCGCTCGCTCGACGACCTGCGGGCGATCCCGTGGGTGTTCGCGTGGGCGCAGACCCGGGTCAACCTGCCCGGCTGGTACGGCCTCGGCACCGGCCTGGCGGCTGTCGGCGACATCGAGGAGTTGCGGGCGGCGTACACCGAGTGGCCGCTGTTCAACGCGATGCTCGACAACGCCGAGATGTCACTGGCCAAGACCGACCGCTCGATCGCCAAGCGCTACCTCGCGCTGGGCGGCAGAGAGGACTTCACCCGGCAGGTGCTGGAGGAGTACGACAGGACCCGCGAGCTGGTGCTCAGGGTCACGGGGCACACGCGGCTGCTGGAGAACCGCAAGGTGCTCTCGCGGGCGGTCCAGCTGCGCGACCCGTACGTCGACGCGCTGTCGCATCTCCAGCTGCGGGCCCTGCGCGCGCTGCGCACCGGCAACCCGTCGGAACGGGAGCGCGACCGGCTGTCCACGCTCCTGCTCCTGTCGGTCAACGGCGTCGCGGCGGGCTTGCAGAACACCGGCTGAGCGTCAGCGCAGGTCCTCGAAGAAGGCGATCATGTCGGAGGTGAGGGCCTCGGTCGCGCTGTGCGCGGTGTAGTGGCCGTGCGCCGGTGCGGGCAGCGTCTTCCAGGAGACGATGCTGGCGTGGTCGCGGTCCGCGAAGCGGCGGATCGACGCGAAGTCGCCCTCGGCCATGGCCAGCGCCGTCGGCTTGGTCGTGGGCTCCTTGGGCTGCTCCATGCGCGCGTTCTCCCAGTACAGCCGGATGGACGACCCCGCGGTCCCGGTGAACCAGTAGATCGAGGCGTTGGTCAGGACGAACTCGTCGTCCAGGTCCTCGTCCAAAATCTGCGCCTGCCAGCCCAGCAGCCCGGCGGGGGAGTCCATGATGGCGTGGGCGATGGTCTGCGGCTGCTGGGAGTGCAGCACGTTGAAGGCGCCCTTCTCCTTCCAGAACCAGTCGAGCACCGCCAGCCCCCGCTGCTCCTCCTCGCTCAGGTCCGCGAACTCGGCCGGATCGCCGGACGGGAACGAGTACAGCTGCGTGACATGCACACCGACCACGTGGTCCGGGTCGACCCGGCCGAGCTCGGGGGAGATCGTAGAGCCCCCGTCGTTGCCGGCCACGCCGTACCGCTCGTAGCCGAGCCGGGCCATCAGCTCGGCCCACGCGCGGGCGATGCGGGTGATGTCCCAGCCCGGCTCGCTGGTGGGGCCGGAGAAGCCGGCTCCGGGCAGTGACGGGATGACCAGGTGGAAGTGGCGCTTCAGCGGCTCGATGGCCTTGACGTATTCGAGGAACGAGCCGGGCCAGCCATGGGTGAGGATCAGCGGCAGCGCGTCGGGATTGTCGGAGCGCACGTGGAGGAAGTGAATGTTCTGCCCGTCGATCTCGGTGGTGAACTGCGGATGGGCGTTGAGCCTGGCCTCCTGCGCCCGCCAGTCGAACCCGTCGAGCCACTGGCCGACCAGTCGCTTGACCCGCTCGACGCTGACGCCGTGGTCCGTGCCGGGGATTTCGTGGGTGAACCGGGTCCTGGCCAGGCGGTCGCGGAGGTCGTCGAGGTCGGCTTGGGGGATCTCGATGCGAAAGGGGGCGATGCTCATGGCGGTCCTCTCCGGAGCGGTTCGTTCTGTTCCCATAGTAGCAGAACGGAACGCTTTATTCCACAATCTCCTGATGGCACTCCCGCGGATGTACGCAGGACGTCCATCAGCCAAGATAGGAGGATGGCCAACTCGCGCTACTCCGACCTCGACCGCCCGCCGCTGAACGCGGCGGCGCTCAACCGTGCCCTCGTCCGCCCCGGCTCGCTGTGGACAGGCGTCACGGTCGTCGAGAGCACCGGCTCCACCAACGCCGACCTGGCCGGCGCCGCCAAAAAGGGGGCGCCGGAGGGGTCCGTGCTGGTGGCGGAGGCGCAGGCCGCGGGCCGCGGGCGGCTGGGCCGCTCCTGGTCGGCCCCGCCCCGCTCGGGCCTGACGTTCTCGATCGTGCTCAGGCCGCACGTGCCGCTCGCCGCCCAGGGCTGGCTGACCCTCATGTACGGCGTCGCCGCCGCATCGGCGGTGCGCCGCCTGGCCGAGGTCGACGTGCGCCTGAAGTGGCCCAACGACCTGCTGATCGGCGAACGCAAGCTGGCCGGCGTGCTGGCCGAGCGCGCCGACGACGCCGTCGTCATCGGCATGGGGCTGAACGTGTCGCTCAAACCCGACGAGCTGCCCGTCGAGACCGCCACGTCGCTGGGCATCGAGCAGGCGGCCTGCCTCGACCGCGATCCGCTGCTGCGGGCCGTGTTGCGCGAGGTCGAGAGCCACTACCACGACTGGGTCGACGCCAAGGGCGACGCGGAGGCGTCCGGGCTGCGCTCGGCGTACCTCGCGGTCAGCGCCACGGTCGGGAGGCAGGTCAGGGTGGAGCTGCCGGACGATCAGGCGCTGACCGGCCGGGCGTCCGGCATCGACCAGTGGGGGCATCTCCAGGTGGAGTCCGGCGGCGAGCACTACACGCTGAGCGCGGGCGACGTCGTCCACGTGCGCATGGCCTGACGTGCGCCGGGTGCGCGCCGCACCACCGCGTAGCCGCCAGGGCGGCGATGATGGCACCATTTGCGCATGACCCTTCCCGACCATCATCTGACGCAGGGTGAGCGGCGCGTCAGATCCTTCCACCCTCACTGGAAGCGGCTCGTCGTCCCCTTCGTCGCGCTGGTGCTCATCGCCGCGGCCGCCGGCGCGGCCCTGTACTTCATCCCGGCCGACTGGGAATACGCCTTCTACGCCAGGATCGCCACCGGCGTCATCGGCCTCATCCTGCTGACGATCTGGTCGTTCGTCCCCTACCTGCAGTGGAAGAACACCGGCTACGTGCTCACCACCCACCGCTTCACGATCAGCACCGGCGTGCTCAACAAGTCGACCGACGAGATCCCGATCGCCAAGGTCAACACGGTCAGCTCCGACCAGACGTTCCCCGAGCGGCTGCTCGGCTGCGGCACGCTGAGCGTCGAGTCCGCCGGCGAGAGGGGCGAGATCGTGTTGCGCGACATCCCGAAGATCCAGGACGTCCGCACCGAGCTGTTCCGGCTCGTCGAGGATGCCTCCGACGGGGAGATCGACGGCCGCTGACGTACACTCCCGCGGGTGGGACGATCACCTCCGGCCAGAGGGCTCGGCGTGGTGCGGCGCTATGTCTTGCGGAGATCATCCTCCTGACACAAGATGGCTGGCATGCCGTACGAAGTGCAGGGCGTGATCGCCAGAGGCAAGGGTCAGGAAGTTTCGCTCGAGACGGTCGTCGTCCCCGATCCGGGGCCGGGCGAGGCGGTCGTCGACGTGCAGGCCTGCGGGGTCTGCCACACCGACCTGCACTATCGGGAGGGCGGGATCGGCGACGACTTCCCCTACCTGCTCGGCCATGAGGCGGCGGGCACCGTCGAGGCGGTGGGTGAGGGCGTCACGGGGCTGGAGCCGGGCGACTTCGTCATCCTCAACTGGCGGGCCGTGTGCGGCCAGTGCCGGGCCTGCCTGCGCGGCCGGCCGTGGCACTGCTTCAACACCCACAACGCCCGCCAGAAGATGACACTCACCGACGGCACCGAGCTGTCGCCCGCGCTGGGCATCGGCGCGTTCCAGGCCAAGACGCTCGTCGCCGCCGGCCAGTGCACCAAGGTCTCCGCCGAGGCGCCCGCCCAGGTCGCGGGGCTGCTCGGCTGCGGCGTCATGGCCGGCATCGGCGCGGCGATCAACACCGGCGGGGTGACGCGCGGCGACAGCGTGGCGGTCATCGGCTGCGGCGGCGTCGGCGACGCGGCCGTGCTCGGCGCGTCGCTGGCCGGCGCCGCCAAGATCATCGCGGTCGACGTGGACGACCGCAAACTCGAGTGGGCCCGCGGCTTCGGCGCCACCGACACGGTCAACTCCCGCGACAACGACCCGGTCGAGGCCATCCGCGACCTCACCGGCGGTTTCGGCGCCGACGTGGTCATCGAGGCGGTGGGGCGGCCCGAGACGTACGAACAGGCCTTCTACGCCCGTGACCTGGCCGGCACGGTCGTGCTGGTCGGCGTGCCGACCCCGGAGATGCGGCTGGAGCTGCCGCTGCTCGACGTGTTCGGGCGCGGCGGGTCGCTCAAGTCCTCCTGGTACGGCGACTGCCTGCCCTCGCGCGACTTCCCCATGCTGATCGACCTGTTCCTGCAGAACCGCCTGCCGCTCGACCGGTTCGTGACGGAGACGATCCAGCTCGGCCAGGTCGAGGAGGCGTTCGGCAAGATGCACCGCGGTGAGGTGCTGCGCTCGGTGGTGGTCCTCTGATGATCGACCGGGTCATCACCTCGGGCACGTTCTCGCTGGACGGCGGCACGTGGGAGGTCGACAACAACGTATGGCTGGTGGGCGACGCCCGCGAGGTGGTCGTCATCGACGCCGCTCACGACGCCACACCGATCGCCGAGCGGGTGGGCGGGCGCGCGGTCAGGGCCATCGTCTGCACCCACGCCCACAACGACCACATCAACGCGGCCGGGCCCCTCGCGGGCCTGGCGGGGGCGCCGATCCGGCTGCACCCCGCCGACCAGGTGTTGTGGGAGCAGCAGTACGCCGACTCGTTGTCGTACGAACCGCTGGCCGACGGCGAGAAGGTCGCGGTCGGCGGCATCACGCTGCAGATCCTGCACACGCCCGGCCACGCGCCCGGAGCGGTCTGCGTGTACGCCCCCGAGCTGGGCGCGCTGTTCAGCGGCGACACGCTCTTCAAGGGCGGGCCGGGGGCGACCGGGCGCTCCTACAGCTCGTTCGACACGATCATCGACTCGATCAGGGAGCGCCTGCTGACGCTGCCCGCGGAGACCGTCGTGCACACCGGTCACGGCGACTCGACCTCCATCGGCGCGGAGGCGCCGCACCTTGAGGAGTGGATCGCCCGGGGTCACTGACGGGAGTGACTCGCTCGCGTCCGGGTACATCAGTGTGGCGTACCTAACGTAGGCAAGCCTAACCAAAGTGGGCTACCTTAGGTGTGCCTTACCTAATGGTGCCCCCTTTGACTCGAGAGAGGCTTGTCCCCGGATGTACGTGTGCGTGTGTCGTGCGGTGACCGAGAACGAGGTGCACGACTGCATTGCCGCCGGGGCTACCAGCGCGAAGCAGATCCGTGACACCACTGGTGCTGGTGGTGACTGTGCCCGATGTGTGCGGAAAATCTGTGCGATGCTGAAACGGTCTGAAGAACTGACGACCGCGTAGCCGGATAGCAGCAAGGGGCCTGCCATGCAGGGCGACAAGCAGATCATCGAGTTGCTCAACGAGCAGTTGACCGCCGAACTCACCGCGATCAACCAGTATTTCCTGCACGCCAAGATGCAGGAGAACTGGGGATACACCAAGCTTGCCGAGCACACCCGCGCTGAGTCGATCGACGAGATGCGCCACGCCGAACGGCTGACCGACCGCATCCTGTTCCTCGAAGGGCTGCCCAACTACCAGCGCCTGGGCACCCTGCACATCGGCCAGACCGTCGAGGAGCAGCTCAGGGCCGACCTGGAGGTGGAGCTGTCGGTGGTGCAGCGGCTGCGACCGGCCATCCAGCTCATGCGTGAGAAGGGCGACATCACCTCCGCCCGCATCTTCGAGGAGATCCTCGAAGACGAGGAGGTGCACATCGACTACCTGGAGACGGAGCTCGACCTGATTCGCAGCCTCGGCGAGCAGCTCTACCTGGCCCGCTACGCCGAGCCGCCCTCGGCGGACTGACCGCTCTCCGGCGGCGCCGGAGCGCCCCCGGCGGTCTGCACGACCGTGTACGACGCCCCTGCGGCGGCGTTCCAGGCCAGCGTGCGGCCGGAGCGGTGCGCGCCCACGTCGTTCCCCTGCCCCAGCACCCGGCTGTCCGCCGTGATGGCCGCCGACCGCAGCGTGATCCGGCCGGTTCGCCCCGCGTGCAGCGTGATCCGCTCGGCGGCGCCGTCACGCCAGGAGGCGTCCACCGTCACGTCGCCCCTGGCCCGCAGCCCGCGCACCGACCCCGTACGCCAGGCGGACGGCAGCGCGGGCAGCACGTGGATCTCGCCGGGCCGGCTCTGCACCAGCATCTCCGCGATGCCCGCGGTTGCCCCGAAGTTGCCGTCGATCTGGAACGGCGGGTGCGTGTCCCACAGGTTGTCCAGCGTGGAGTGCCTGAGCTGCTCGCGCACCATCGTGTGCGCGTGGTCGCCGTCGAGCAGCCGCGCCCAGAAGCTGATCTTCCACGCCTTGCTCCAGCCGGTGCCGCCGTCGCCCCTGGCCGACAGCGTGACCCCGGCCGCCTCGCCCTCGCGGCCTTCCGCCGTGATCTGGCGCCCGGGATGGAGCGCGTACAGGTGGGACACGTGCCGGTGCGTGTTCCCGGGGTCGTCACAGTCCGTCTTCCACTCCTGGAGTTGCCCCCAGGAGCCGATCCGGAGCCCGGGATCGAGCCGGGCCAGCACCTCCCGCACCCGTGCGCGGAACGCGGCGTCGACGCCCAGCGTGCCGGCGGCCTCGGCCACGTTTGTCAGCAGGTCCCAGACGATCTGCTGCGACATCGACGCCCCGGCCGAGAAGTCGCCATGCTCGGGTGAGTAGCTCGGCGAGACGACCAGGCCGCCGTCGCGCGGGTCGGTGTGCAGCGTGTCCAGCCAGAACTCCGCGGCCCCCTTCATCACCGGGTAGGCGGTCTCGCGCAGGTAGCCGGTGTCGCCGCTGAACAGGTAGTGCTCGTACAGTTGCCGGGTCAGCCAGGCGGCCGCCTCCGGGAACCAGAACGCGGTGGCCCAGTCGTGCACGCCGGTGAACCCGAACGGGTTCGTCTCGTTGTGCACCAGCCACCCGCGAGCCCCGAACATCTCCCGCGCCGTCACCTCGCCCGGCGCCACCAGCGCCGTGACGAAGTCGTCGTACGGCCGCGCCGTTTCGGCCAGGTTCGTCACCTCGGCGGGCCAGTAGTTCATCTGCAGGTTGATGTTGGTGTGGTAGTCGCCGGACCAGGGCGGGCTGGTGGAGTCGTTCCAGACGCCCTGCAGGTTGGCGGGCAACGACCCGGGCCGCGACGAGGCGATCAGCAGGTAACGGCCGTAGGCGAAGAACAGCGCCTCCAGCGCGCGGTCGTCCGACCCCGGGCCGCCGGTGTAGGCGGCCCGCAGCCGGTCCGTGGGTACGGACGGCGCCCGCTGCCCGAGGTCCAGCCCCACCCGGTCGAACAACGCCCGGTGATCGTCCTGGTGGGCCCGCCTGAGCGCGTCGTAGCCCAGCGCCACGGCCCTGTCCACGGCGGTGGTGACGGCGGCGTGCGGGTCGTCGCCGCGGTACGCCGGGTACGTCCCGGCGTAGTCGGTGCCCGCCGACATCACGAAGAACGCGCTGTCGGCCCCGGTGACCGTGATCAGGCCGTCCCCGTCCACGCGGGTGCCGCCCTCCGCGACCACGTGCACCTGGGCTTCGTACCTCAGCCCGTTGTCCGCCAGCGCTCCCCTGAGCGTCAGCCGCCCGTCCGCGACGCCGGCCTGCCCGCCGGGGGGCAGGTGCGGCGAGGACAGGCGCAGCGTGAACGACACCGCGCCCGCCCGGTCGGCCGAGAGCCGCCCGGCGATGACGTTCGCCGGATGGCCGGCGAAGTATTCGCGCGTGTGGCGTACGCCGCCCGCGGTGTAGCCGACCCTGGCCACGGCCTCCCGCAGGCGCAGCTCCCGCCGGTAGCCGCCGGCCGGGCCGTCCTCCGCCATCTCCAGCCACAGGTCGCCGAACGTCTGGTACGCCCCGAACCCCGACTTCGGCTGCCCCAGCTCGGCCGCGACCTCCTCGGGTGACATCCGCGTGTCGCGGTCGAGCCGCCGCCTGACCCCGGCCAGGGCGTCCGGCCGGGGCGAGACCCAGTTGCCGAAGTCGTAGCCCTGTGCCGACCCTGGACCTCCGGTCCACAACGTCTTCTCGTTGAACTGGAGCCGCTCGGTGCGCGTCCCGCCGAAGACCATCGCCCCGAGGGCGCCGTTGCCGATGGGCAGCGCCTGGGTCTCCCAGTCTGTGGCCGGTTCGTCGTACCAGAGCGTCATGTCATCGGGTGTATCGGGAGACGCAGGGGGAGTGAAGAAGGGGATGCCTGCCATGCGGCCTCAGGGTAGCAGGGCCGCAGGGCGAGACATCCGACCTCTGCTCAGGGAACGAGCCGGTAGAAGCGCCAGAAGCCGAAGTCCTTGATGGGCAGGACCTCGACGTCGGAGAAGCCGGCCTCGCGGGCGTAGCGGCGCAGCGTGCCCGGCCGCATCACGGTGCCGGTGGCGGCCGAGGGCTGCTCGTTCATCCCGTCGGGCAGGCAGATGAGCAGGCTGAAGCCGTACATCAGGCGCTCGACGTCGTCCGCGGGGGCCGTGAAGGAGTCGCCGACGGCCTCGTCCATGACCACGACGGTGCCGCCCGGGACCGTCGCCCGCCGCGCCGCCGCCAGCGTCTCCACCGGCCGCGGCATGTCGTGCACGCACTCGAAGGCGAAGACGGCGTCGTAGCGGTCCTCGTCCAGCAGGGCCGCGTCGCCGCGGCGGAAGGTCACCCGGTCGCCGACACCCGCGCCGGCCGCGTTGCGGGTGGCCAGCTCGACGGACGGGCCGTCGATGTCGACGCCCTCCACGGTCGCCTCGGGGTAGGCCCTGGCCAGCGCGATGGCCGACCATCCGCCGCCGCAGCCCACGTCGGCGAAGCGGGCGCCGGGGCGCCGCAGCACGGTGTCCAGGGCGGGCACAGCCGCGAGCGCGTCCGGCAGGGCGTGCTCGAACCAGGGCCGGTTCATGTCGGCCTGCGACTCCCGCATGTCGGCCCCGAACGTCGCCCAGGGCACCCCGCCGCCGTCGCGGTAGGCGTCCAGGAGGGCGGGCAGCTGGACGGACGCCCCGGCCAGCATCCGGGCCAGCGGGGCGAGGTAGGCCAGACTGGACTCGTCGGTCAGCACCTCCGCCGCGCCGCCGGGCAGGGCGAAGCGGCCGTCTTCCGCGGTCTCCAGGATCCCGGTGGCGGCCTGCTGCTCCAGCCACTCCCTGGCGTACCGCTCGTGGCCGCGGGAGCGGGCGACCAGTTCGGCGGCGTCGGCCGGGCCGTGCGCGGCCAGCGCGCGATACCAGCCCATCCGGTCACCGATGTGCATGGAGAGCAGGTCGATGGTGCCGAGTGCCGATCCCAGCAGGCGGTCGGCGAACTCGTCGGTGCTCGTGGTCATCATGATCATCTCCTTCTTCCGGCCGGGCCCCGATCGAGGATCGGCGCCGCGCCGCACCTGGAAAAGGTCGTTCACCACACAACCGGTTGCGCCGTGACGCGTCCCCTACCCGGGCTCTCGTCCGTGGAAAGTGATCGGGCGGAAAGTGCTGGGCCGAATTTTCACTCTGGCGCGTCGCGTACGGGCGGCAAGTTTCGTGTCGATAATCACGGTAATTTAATCCTGACTAAGTGATATTTAGCCGAGTTTGCCCAGGTCAATGGATAGGTCAACTACGAGTCAAACCGCGCGCTGCGCCCGGGAAACGATCGCCTAAGGTCCTACGATCGCTTCATGACCTGCGTACTTCTAGCCGAGGATGACACCTCGATTTCCGAGCCGCTCGCGCGTGCGCTACGCCGCGAGGGTTATCAGGTCGAGGTGAGCCCCGATGGCCCGCAGGCCCTGGAAAGGGCCCTGTCGGGCGGCATAGACCTCATCGTTCTCGACCTTGGCCTGCCCGAAATGGATGGACTGGAGGTGGCCCGCCGGATCCGCGCCGAAGGGCACGGCACTCCGGTTCTGATACTCACCGCACGCGTCGACGAGGTCGACACGGTCGTCGGGCTCGACGCGGGCGCCGACGACTACGTGACGAAACCGTTCCGGCTGGCGGAGCTCCTCGCCAGGGTCCGCGCCCTGCTGCGGCGCGGCACCTCGGAGACCCCGGTCGTCCAGGGGGTGCGCATCGACGCCGACTCGCGCCGGGCCTGGATGGGGGAGAAGGAGCTCCACCTGACGACCAAGGAGTTCGACCTGCTGCGCGTGCTCGTGCGCGACGCCGGCAAGGTCGTCACCCGCGAGCAGATCATGCGGGAGGTGTGGGACACGAACTGGTGGGGTTCGACCAAGACTCTCGACATGCACATCTCCTGGCTGCGCCGCAAGCTCGGCGACGATGCCGCCAAGCCCCGCTACATCACGACCGTCCGGGGAGTCGGCTTCCGGTTCGAACGCGAGTAGGCGGATGCGCCGCCGACTGCTCACCTCCACCCTGGTCGTCGCGGTCATCGCGGTCCTGCTGCTGGGGGTCCCCCTGGGCGTCGTGGTGAGTCGCCTGATCGTCGACGAAGCGGCTCAGGAGCTTGGGTCCGAAGCCAAGCGTCTCGTGGGAGAGGTGGAATATGCCCGTGTCCAGGAGACGCCACTCGACCCCCAGCAGCTGGAGCAGAAATATCCGGAAAGATACATTCAGATCTGGGAACACGGAACCCCCCTCCGGGTGACCGTGGTCGGCTCGCCGCCGCCGTCCGGTCACCTGATGACGGAGGACGCCCAGACCAACACCGGCGTCTACGTCCGGATCAGTCGCGACCGCGACCAGGTCGAACAGGACGTGGCCGCTCGCCTGCTGCTCATCGTGGCGCTGGCCGTGGCCGCTCTGGCGGTGGCCGTGAGCCTGGCCGTGGTCCAGTCACGCCGGCTGACCCTCCCCCTGCAGGACCTGGCGAAGATCGCCGACCGGCTCGGCTCGGGCGACGCGCGGCCGAGCAAGCACCGCTACGGCATCCCCGAGCTCGACCGGGTGGCCCAGGTGCTCGACCGCAGCGCCACCCGCATCTCCGATTTGCTCACCCGCGAGCGCGAGTTTGCCACCGACGCCTCCCACCAGCTCCGCACGCCGCTGACCGGCCTGACCATGCGGCTGGAGGAGATCGTCGCCTCCTCCGGAGAGCCGGAGGTCGTCCGCGAGGAGGGCGAGGCGGCGATCGTCCAGGCGGAGCGGCTCACCGCCGTGATCGACGAGTTGCTGGCCGCGGCCCGCCGCCAGCGCCACGCCCAGGCGCATCCGGTCGCCATCGACGAGATCCTCGGCCAGCAGATCATCGAGTGGGAGCCGGTCTTCCGCGACGCGGGCCGCGAGATCCGGCTCGACGGCACCCGCGGGCTGAAGGCGATGGCCACCACCGGCGGCTTCGGCCAGGTGATCGCCTCGCTGCTGGAGAACTCCCTGCGCCACGGCGGCGGCGCCGTCACCGTGACGTCCACCTGCGGCGACAACTACGTGGTGATCGAGGTCGCGGACGAGGGCCAGGGCATCGCCGACGAGATCGCCCCGAGGATCTTCGAGCGGAACGTCAGCGGCGGCGGAGGCACCGGACTCGGCCTGACGCTGGCCCGCGCGCTGGCCGCCGCCGACGGCGGCAGGCTGGAGCTGGTGCGCCGGCGCCCGGCCACGTTCGCCGTCTTCCTGCGCCCCGCGGAGGAGAACGGCGGGAACCGCGTGGTCAGCGGTCCTGCTTGACCCCGGCCTCGGGCAGCTCGACCGGGATGGGCTCGGTCGCCTCCAGGAACACCCACTTCTTGTACGACCAGAAGCGGAACAGCGTGCCGAGCCCGACACCGATGATGTTGGCGATGTTGGCGCTGAGGCCGTCGTCGAGGTGGAGCGTGTATGTGGTGAAGCCGATCACCAGCAGCCCGAACAGCAGGGCGATGCCGTTGAGCAGGAAGAACAGGAAATATTCGCGCCCGAGCCCGCTCTGCTCCCGGTGCCGGAACGTCCAGTAGCGGTTGCCCAGGTAGGCGAACGTCGCCGAGATCGTGGTCGCGAAAACCTTGGAGGTGAGCGGCCCCAAGCCGACCCCCAGCAGAAAGAGGTTGTAGGCGCCGGTGTCGATCACGAACGCGATGGCCCCGATGCTGCCGAACTTGGCCAGCTCATGCACCAGGGAGGCGAACCGCTCGTAGAGGCGTTTGGCGAAGTCCACGTCTCTGCTCGGTCCCTTCCCTTGTCGAGCCTGACCAACTCAGCGTACCGGTCACCGTGTAGGGCCGGTGTCAGACAGATGAACATACCGCGCAAAGGAACGTTCATCGTGAATACGGCCTAACCCCTGCCATGCCCGATAACCGGCCATGATCTGGAAGGTCGCCCGTCGGGGGAAGTCGTTCCGTCCCGGTAAGCTCACCTGGCGTGAGTCCCTACAGCCCCATCGGACCGGTCGTGGGCCCAGTTGTGGGCCCAGTTGTGGGCCCAGTTGTGGGCATCGTCGGCGCTGGTCAGCTCGCCCGGATGACGCAGCCGCCCGCCATAGCGCTCGGCATCGAACTGCGGGTGCTGGCCGCGGCCCCCGACGAGAGCGCCGCCCGGGTGATCACCGACGTGCGTGTCGGAGACCATCGCGACCTCGGCGACCTCCGCGCGTTCGCCCAGGGTTGCGCCGCGGTCACGTTCGACCACGAGCACGTGCCCACCGAGCACATCAGGGCCCTGGTCGCCGACGGTCACACCGTGCACCCGGGAGCCGAGGCCCTCGTGCACGCCCAGGACAAAGGGGTCATGCGCGAGCGGCTGACCGCGATCGGCGTGCCCTGCCCGGCCTGGGCCAGGGTCGGGACGGCCGCCGAGGCCGAGCGCTTCGCCGGCGAGCACGGCTGGCCGGTGGTGCTGAAGGCCGTGCGCGGCGGTTACGACGGCCGCGGCGTGTGGGTGTGCAGGTCGGCCGCGGACGTCGCGGAGGCGTTCGCGTCCGGCGTCGCGCTGATGGCCGAGGCGTTCGTGCCGTTCGAGCGGGAGCTGGCGGTGCTGGTGGCCCGCTCCCCGCACGGGCAGGGCGTCAGCTACCCGGTCGTGGAGACCGTGCAGGAGGACGGCATCTGCGTCGAGGTGCTGGCCCCCGCGCCCGGCCTCGACCCTGAAGACGCCGCCCAGGCCCAGCGCATCGGCCTGAAGATCGCCCACGAGCTGGGGGTGACCGGGCTGCTGGCGGTGGAGCTGTTCGAGACCGCGCACGGGCTGGTGGTCAACGAGCTGGCCATGCGGCCGCACAACAGCGGTCACTGGACGATCGAGGGCGCCATGACCTCGCAGTTCGAGCAGCACCTGAGGGCGGTGCTCGACCTGCCGCTCGGCTCGCCCACGATGACCGCGCCCGTCGTCGTCATGGCCAACCTGCTCGGCGGCGACGACCCCGGCCTGTTCAAGCGCTACGAGCACGTGTTCGCCCACGATCCGGGCATCAAACTGCACTTCTACGGCAAGGACGTGCGTCCGGGCCGCAAGATCGGTCACGTGACCGCACTCGGCGCCGACCTCGACTCGGTGCGCGCCCGCGCCCGCCACGCCGCCGCCTACCTCACCACCGGGGAGTACACATGAGTGCGCCCGCGGCGCGCGTCGGCATCGTCATGGGCAGCGACTCCGACTGGCCGGTCATGAAGGCGGCCGCCGAGGCGGTCGCGGAGTTCGGGGTGACGTTCGAGGCCGACGTGGTGTCGGCCCACCGCATGCCGGTCGAGATGATCGACTACGGCCGTCAGGCCGCCTCCCGCGGCCTCCAGGTGATCATCGCCGGCGCCGGCGGCGCCGCCCACCTGCCCGGCATGCTGGCCTCCGTCACGCCGCTGCCGGTGATCGGGGTGCCGGTGCCGCTCAAACACCTCGACGGGCTCGACTCCCTGCTGTCGATCGTCCAGATGCCGGCCGGGGTGCCGGTGGCCACCGTGGCCGTCGGGGGGGCCCGCAACGCGGGGCTGCTGGCCGTACGCGTCCTCGCCGCCTCCGACGCCGGGCTGCGGGCGCGCATGGAGGAGTTCCAGGTGCGGCTGAAAGAGCAGGCGTACGCCAAGGGTGAGCGGTTGCGGGCCGAGGCCGCCGAGCTCTGACGCGGACGTCCCTGTGGAAGCGCTCCCACGGGCCTGGCCGTACGGCTAGGGTGCCGTTGGATGGACAACGTGATCAGGGGCCATGCCGCCCGGGTGCGGGCCGCCGACCCGCTGGTCGCAGGCCACGACGAGCTACCCGGCGCGGGCGGGGTGCGGCTGGAGACCCGCGACGCCGCGGGGCTGGCCTCCGTCGACCGCATCGACCACGACGACCTGCCCGCCTCCTGGTCGCCGCTCGTCGTCCACCGGCTCCAGGCCCGCGTCGGTGGTCCCGATCCCGAGGCCGCGCTCGGCGGGCTGCTCGACCGGTGGCTGGCGGGGTTACGCGACCCCGGCCGGGCAGGCGCTGGCCGTGTCGTGGCCGAGCAGGGACACCGCGCCGGTCAGGGCGCTGGCCGTACGGGGGTTCGCGCCCATCTCCGTGGCCGCCGTCCGCCGGCTCGGCGAGCGCGAGGTGAGCGCGCCCGCCGCCAGCCGGGCCACCGTGGACGACGCGGAGGCCGTCGTGCGGATGTACGAGCGGCTGGTGGCCTACGACGCGCAGTTCGGCTGGGTGGCCGTGCGCGACTCGACGCCGGCGCGCATCAAGGAGCTCGTGGCGTCGGAGGTGCTGCCGCTGGAGTGGTGCTGGGTCGCCGAGGCGGGCGGGCGGCCGGTGGGCTGCGTCATCGTCCAGCCGCCGCGCCGCTCGCGCTGGATCGGCAAGGACGTGCGGGACTCGCCGGTGGCCTACCTCGGGGTCATGTACGTCGAGCCGGCCTGGCGTGGCCGCGGCGTGGGGGTGGCGCTCGTCGACGTGGCTCACCGTCACGCGGCGGCGCAGGGAGTGGTGTCCATGATGCTCCACCACGCGCTGCCCAACCCCCTGTCCACGCCGTTCTTGGCGCGCCGCGGCTATCGCCCGCTGATCACCCAGTGGGCGCTCCACCTGCGATGACTCACGGGCGGCCCAGGGCGCGGTAGTGCCAGCCGGCCGAGCGCCACATCTCGGAGTCGAGGCAGTTGCGGCCGTCGACGATGCGCCGGGTGGCGACCACCGCACCGAGCTGCTCCGGATCGAGCTCCAGGAACTCCTGCCACTCCGTGAGCACCAGGACCACGTGCGCCCCGCGTACCGCCTCGACGGCGGAATCGCCGTAGTTCAGCTCGGGATGAGCCTTACGAGCGTTGTCGAGCGCGATCGGGTCGTAGATGGTGACCCGCCCGCCCTGCTGGCCGATGGTCACGGCGACGTTGAGCGCGGGGGAGTCGCGGATGTCGTCGGAGTTGGGCTTGAACGCGGCGCCCAGCACGCCCACGGTGCACCCGTGGAACGAGCCACCCGCCAGCTCTCTTGCCAGGTCGACCATGCGGGCCCGCCGGCGCATGTTGATGTCGTCCACCTCGCGCAGGAACGTCAGCGCCTGGTCCGCGCCCAGCTCGCCGGCCCGCGCCATGAAGGCCCTGATGTCCTTGGGCAGGCAGCCGCCGCCGAAGCCGAGCCCGGCGTTCAGGTAGCGCCCGCCGATCCTGTCGTCGTAAGACAGCGCCTCGGACAGCTGCTTGACGTCGGCGTGGGCGGCCTCGCAGACCTCCGCCATGGCGTTGATGAAGGATATCTTGGTGGCGAGGAAGGCGTTCGCGGCCGCCTTGACCAGCTCGGACGTCGCATAGTCCGTCACGACGAACGGGACCTCGCCCAGCGGCTCGTACACCTCGCGCAGCACCTTCTCCGCCCGCTCGCTGCGCACGCCGAGCACGATGCGGTCGGGGTGGAGCGTGTCCTTGACCGCGAAACCCTCCCGCAGAAACTCGGGGTTCCAGGCCAGCTCGGCCTCGACGCCCGCGGGGGCGAGCCGGGTGAGCTTGTCGGCCAGCCGCTCCGCGGTCCCGACGGGCACGGTGGACTTGCCCACCACCAGGCACTCCCGGTCAAGGAGCGGGGCCAGGGATTCGATGGCGTTGTCCGCGTAGGAGACGTCCGCGGCGTATTCCCCGCGCTTCTGCGGAGTGCCGACGCAGACGAAGTGCACGTCGCCGAAGGCCGCGACCTCTTCGTACGAGGAGGTGAAGCGAAGGCGGCCGGACTCGAGACCGCGGTGGAGGACCGCTTCGAGCCCGGGTTCGTGGATCGGGAGCTGCCCGTTGTTGAGCCGGTTGATCTTGTCGGCGTCGATGTCGAGGCCCAGGACGTCGTATCCGAGATCGGCCATGCACGCCGCATGGGTGATCCCCAGGTATCCGGTCCCGATCACCGTGAGGCGATATGGCACGAGAGAGCTCCTTTCGATCGCTGAGGCATGCTACCGGCCCTCGCTATCTCCTTCGTGCCACCTCCTCCCTTTTGCAAACCGTACCCGCTGGTAACAAGATGGTCGGACGTCCTAGTATTCGTCGCATGAGCTTCCCTCTTTACGCGCTCGCCGAGGAACACGACATGCTCAGGGAGACCGTCCGCGCCCTGGCCGACGAGAAGATCGCTCCGCACGCCGCCGAGGCCGACGAGACCGAGGAGTTCTCCTGGGACGTCTACAAGGCGCTCGTCGCGGCCGACCTGCACGCCGTCCACCTCCCCGAACAGCACGGCGGCGCGGGGGCGGACGCGCTGGCCGCGGTGATCGTCATCGAGGAGGTCGCCCGCGCGTGCGCGTCGTCCTCCCTGATCCCCGCGGTCAACAAGCTGGGCACGGTCCCGCTGCTGCTCTCGGCGTCGGAAGAGCTGAAGTCCCGCTACCTTGCGCCGGTCGCCCGGGGGGAGGCCATGTTCTCGTACGCGCTGTCGGAGCCGGAGGCGGGCTCCGACGCGGCGGCCATGAAGACCCGCGCGGTCGAGGACGGCGACGCGTACGTGCTCAACGGCACCAAGATGTGGATCACGAACGCCGGCGTCTCCGAGTACTACACGGTCATGGCGGTCACCGACCCGTCCGCAGGGACGCGCGGCATCTCCGCCTTCGTGGTCGAGAAATCCGACGAAGGCGTCTCGTTCGGGCCCAAGGAGAAGAAACTCGGCATCAAGGGCTCACCCACCCGCCAGGTGATCCTGGACGACGTACGCATTCCGGCGAGCCGCATGATCGGCGACCCTGGCACCGGCTTCAAAACCGCCCTCGCCACCCTCGACCACACCCGCGTCACCATCGCCGCCCAGGCCCTCGGCATCGCCCAGGGAGCCCTCGACTACGCGATCGGCTACGTCAAGGAACGCAAGCAGTTCGGCCGGCCCGTGGCCGACTTCCAGGGACTGCAGTTCATGATCGCCGACATGGCCATGAAACTGGAGGCGGCCCGGCAGCTCACGTACCACGCGGCGGCGAAGTCGGAGCGGGCCATGAACGGCGAACCCCAGAAGGACCTGACCTACCTGTCGAGCGCCGCGAAGTGCGCCGCCTCGGACGCCGCCATGGAGATCACGACGGACGCGGTGCAACTCCTGGGCGGGTACGGGTACACGAAGGATTTCCCGGTGGAGCGGATGATGCGCGACGCCAAGATCACCCAGATCTACGAGGGCACCAACCAGATCCAGCGCATGGTGATGGCCAGGCAGCTCCTGAAGTAGCCCCTGACATGCGAAAACCCCGCCTTCCGGTTTGCGGAGGCGGGGCGCGTCGTGTCGTGGTCGAGGGGTTAGACGATCACTGTTCCGTGCCTGTTCCGTGAGAGATGCCGCGCGCATGAAACAGGCGGTCGTCGATCGCCCTGCGGGCACGGTCGTGGGAGCCGGGCATCATGTGGGCGTACACGCGGAGGGTGAAGCCCGGGTCCGCGTGGCCCAGGTACTCGGCGAGCTCCTTGACCGACACGCCGCCGGCCAGCATGACGCTCGCGTAGTAGTGCCGGAGCTGGTGTAGCCCTTCCTTGCGAGAGGTGGCGTAGCGGCTTCGTTGCCGAGGGTCCTTGTCCGGTGCCGGGATCACGCCCGCGGCCACAAGAGCGGGCTTCCAGACGGTTTCGCTGTAGCTCCTGGCCTTGATGAAGCGGTCGTCCGTCCAGCGGAACAGCAGGTTGTGCGTACGGAGCTTTCCGTTCAGCTTCTCCCAGGGCAGAGAGCAGGCCAGCGGGGGATAGGTCGAGACGCGGGGCTTGATGGCCTCAGCCGCCCAGTTGGGCAGCGGTACGACGCGCTCGCGGTCGTTCTTCGGCAGGGCGAAGACGTGGTCGGCCCCAAGCTTCTTGATCTGCCGCCGTACGCGGAGAATGCGCTCCTCGAAGTCGATGTCTTCAAGGGCCAGGCCGAAGAGTTCGCCCTGCCGCAGTCCGCATGCGGCCCCGAGCATGGGGAGCAGGCGGAACAGGGCAGGGTGACCGTCGATCAGGGCGTGGACCCGTTCGTCCGACCATGCCGTGATCTCTTCGGCGGTGCGCTTCGGCACCTGGACGATCGGTGACTTGGCGGGACTGCGCTTGATCGCCTCGTCGGCCGCAGCCAGGTCGAGGATGCCCTGAAGGACCAGAAAGGCCGTCTGTACGGTCGAGGTCTCGAAGCGGCTGCTCAGGTCACTGATCCAAGCCTGGATCTGGGATGGCTTGATGCTCTTCACCTGGCGTTTGGCGAAGGCCGGCGCGACGTGAAGGCGGTGGATGTACTCGTATCGGATCTTGGTCGACGGGTCGACGAGACGGGAGGCAAGCCAGCGTTCGGCGAAGTCGCCGAAGAGCACCTTGCCGGCGTTCGGGTCGATGTAGTCGCCTCGGGCGATGTCAGCGCCCATGGTGGCGATCTTGCGCTCGGCGTCGGCCTTGCGGTCGTACGCGGCCGAGCGCTCGTTGCCGTCGGGGTCCATCCAAACGGCGAGCCAGCGCTTGCCCTTGCCGTGGCGTGCGGTCTTGACCTTGCGGGGCTTGCCGTCGGGGGTGCGGACCGTCTTTGTCCACAGGTCCTTGACGAAGGCCATGGGCTACTCCTGGTCCTGGACCCAGGACATGACGTCCTCAGGCACGTAGCGCAGGTGTCGGCCGATTCTGTGGCCTCTGGGGCCGGTGCGGTGGTGTCGCCATTGGTAGAGCGTGGCGACCGGGACACCGAGGAAGGTGGCTACGTCCTCCACGGTCCACAGCTTGGCGAGGGTGCTCATATGCACCCTCTGGTGATTGCGGCGGCGAGGAGGTGGTCGCCGAGGGAGTGGCCCTTGCCTGCGTACTCCCATTCGCTGATGACGAGGACGGTGTCTTCGTCGAAGAGGGGAAGTCGGCCGGTGGTGATGTCGTTGTCGCGGGCGTGGTGTTCTCGGGCTGCTCGTAGGTCGCTGAGGGTGGTGGAGTAGTGGCGGGATCGGGTGGAGAAGTGGCCGCGGAAGCCGAGCATGTGGGCCCAGTCGGTGAGGCGGAGGTCGGCCAGTTCGAGTTGGGCGCCGAGGCGTAGGCAGGTGGTGATGAGGCGGCGGGCGTGGTCGCGCAGGTTGTGGGCGGTTAGGTCGTCGAGCGGGTTGATGCGCCGGTCGAGGGTGCCGACGCATTCGGCGGCTTTGGTGGCGTACTTGGCGATGTAGGCGGCGACGGCTTGTTCGGTGAGGTCGCCGTTGAAGGTGATGGGGCGGATGTCGAGCTGAGTGCCCCAGCGCAGGACTCGGTCTGGTTGGTCGGCGTAGGCCGGGGCGGTGGCGGAGACGGCCTTGGCGGCGTGGTGGATGGCTTGGGTCAGGGTGTCGGTGGGGGCCCAGGCGGGTGGTGGTGCGGTGGGTCCTCCGGGGCCGTCGAGGCGGATGACGGCGTGGAAGTGGACGACGCCGCGCCGCTGGTATTCGGCGACCTTGGCGAAGGAGAGGGTCAGGTGGTGGCGTAGGTCCTTGAGGGGCAGGCCGCCGGCCTTGGCGAGGGCGCGGCGTGCGGAGTCGGCGAAGCGCTTCCACAGCAGCGGGGCGAGTGCGTTGAACAGGACGCTGCCGGTGTAGTCGTAGCAGTCGGGGCAGAGCGGTTCGCCGAGGCGTGGGTCGTCCTTGTGGTGGCGTTCGGTGCAGGACATGGCGCGGCCGTGGGGGCAGATCTCGGCGTTGCGGCGGGCGTGGCAGGGCTGGACCTTGCCGCTGTGCTCGCGGCGGGTGTGGACCGCGCCGAAGGACGGAGCGGTCAAGGTGACGAACAGCGTCGGGTGACCGGTCACGGTTTCCGGGACGCCCTTGCCGCCGATGAGGCCGGCGCGGATGAGGTGGTAGGTGTCGGCGCGGTAGGTCTCCGCACAGGCGGGGCAGCGGGTGGCGCGGCGGGTCTTGCACGGGACGCGTAGGACGCCGTCGGGTTCGCTGCGGGTGGTGTAGCGGTGCAGGAGTCTGCCGGTGGCTTGGTCGTAATGGTCGACCCTGCCGCGCAGGTGGATGGGCTGGCGGCAGCCGCCGGTGTGGCGGACCTGGCTCGCCCAGCGGTCGTAGTCGGGCCGGTTCAGGCGCTTGATCATGCCGGTGATGGCGTGCGCGTTGGCGTGGGTTGCAGGCAAGATGGAGACCTCCTCTCACTCGTTCGGGTGATGGGGATGGCCCCCGACCTGGCAGTCGTCTTGGCGGATGTGCGGCCCGGCCGGGGGCGCTGCGCTATGCGCCGTGGCTGTCGATGCCGGTGCCGTCGCAGTCGGTGCAGCGGGTGTCGTTCGGGTCGATGCCGGTGCCGTTGCAGGTGCAGCAGCGGTAGTGGATCACCGGCAGGGTTTCGGGCACGGGGCTATCTCCTTTCTCGTGGGCGGGTGGTGAGG
>NZ_SMKP01000145.1:0-27642 GCF_004349015.1 Nonomuraea diastatica | reverse complement strand
CCCGTCGGGAGGCGCCTCCGCCGGTGTGCTGGTCGCGTTCATGTTCGTCGGCCTGACCGTCTACAGCGTCATCAACGCGGTCCTCGGGTTCTTCATCTTCGTCGCCGCCATGGAAGCCGACGGCAGTTCCACGCCGTACGTGATCGTCGGCGCGGCCGTGCTCGCCCTGGTCGGCCTGGGCGCGGGCATCGGGTTGTGCCTGGTGCGCGGCAAGGTCTGGGCGAGAGGCACCGGCCTCGGGCTGATGATCGGGTGGGCGCTCTGGTCGATCCTGACCGCCGGCATCTGCACCGGGCTCAACCCCAGCGTGTACGGCTGAAGCATGCCCTATCACGAGATCTTCGTCGGCCTGGGCGTCCTGGTGGCCTCCGTGGTCTTCGTGTGGGAGGCGAGAAGGCGTGGGGCGCTCAACGAGCAGTCGTTGATCGCTGTCGCCGGGGCTCTGGTGGGCGGCGCCATCGGGATGCGCCTGGCGGGCTGGCTGGAGACGCTCAATCTCGAGAACCTCTGGTTGTACGGCTCACGCAGCATTCTCGGCGGCCTGACGGGAGCCTACGTGGGCGTCCTGGTGGCCAAGAGGCTCGTCGGCTACAAGGAGCGCACCGGTGACCTGTTCGCCCCGGCGGTGGCGCTGGGGATGGCGGTCGGCCGGATCGGCTGTCATCTGACGGAGGCTCCGGGCCGGCCGACCGATCTGCCGTGGGGCGTGCACGCCCCGCCGACCACCCCTGAGTGCCCCGGCTGTCTCACCGGCCACGCGATGCACCCGTCGTTCGTCTACGAGATCGTCTTCCAGCTCGCCGCGTTCGCCCTGCTGCTCTGGGCCCGCAGGCGGCTGACCCGGCCGGGGGAGTTGTTCACCCTCTACGTCGCCGCGTACGCCGTCTTCCGTTTCCTCGTCGAGTTCACCAGGGCCAACGAGACGGTCTGGCTGGATCTGACCAGGCCGCAGTGGTTCCTGATCCCGGGCGTGCTGCTGCTGTCCCTCAGGCTCGGGTACGGCTGGCGGCGCGGCTACTACGATTCCCTCTTCGAACGGAAGATCCTTTCATGAGCACAGGGATGGGGCTGCGAGGCGACCGCATTCTCAGGTACGTCAACGCGTTCTGCCCGAGTTGTCACGGCCGCGACCTCGATAGGGTGGAGCGGCTGAGCGGCTATCTGGCCGAGCGTGACGGCAAGGTCTGGTTGGAACGCGGATGCCGCGAACACGGATTTATCCGTACTCTGTACGACGAAGACGCAGAAATCTTGTCGTACCTCGAAGAATGGACCGCTCCCACCAAGCAGCATATGCCGGATATGTCGGGAAACTTTGGTCAGGTTCCCGAGGCGTACCTCCACGGCCTCCCCGAGATGCAGACCCAGCACACCTGCATTCTCCTCGAGGACATCGCGGAAGCCTGCAATTTGCGCTGTCCCACCTGCTTCGCCGACAGTTCGCCTGACCTGACCGGCATCGTCCCCGTCCCCGACATCCTCGCGAACGTCGACCAGCGCCTCGGGCGCGAGAACGGCAAGCTCGACGTCCTCATGCTGAGCGGCGGCGAGCCGACCCTCCACCCCGAGCTCGGCGCCCTCCTGGCCGAGCTGGTGGACCGCCCGGTCACCCGCATCCTGATCAACACCAACGGCGTCCTCATCGCCAGGGACGACGCCCTGCTCGACCTGCTCACCGAGCACAGGGAGCGCGTCGAAATCTACCTCCAGTACGACGGCTCAGCCGATGCATCGAAACACCACAGGGGCGGCGATCTGACCCGTATCAAGGCGCAAGCCGTGCGGCGCCTGTCCGAACGCGAGATCTTCACCACCCTCGTGATGACCGCCGCGCTCGGCGTCAACGACGGCGAGATGGGCGACGTCGTACGCCTCGCCCTCGACACCCCGTATGTCGGAGGCGTGTCACTCCAGCCCCAGTTCGGCTCCGGCAGGTCGGGCACCATCGACCCGGGGGACCGCCTCACCCACACCGGCGTGCTCAGCCGCCTGGGCCCGCAGACCGGCGGCCTGGTCACCTGGCGCGACCTGACCGCGCTGCCCTGTTCGCACCCGCACTGCTGCTCGGTCGGTTACCTCATCCGCGACGACGCCCGCGAGTGGCGCTCGCTGACGGCGCTGATCGGTCACGACCGGCTCAGGGAGAGCCTCGGCCTGGTCTCCAACCGCATCGCCGACACCGAGATCCCGCGCGAGCTGCGGCTGGCCGTACAGGAGTCCCTGCTCGGACTGCTGTCGGAGCAGTCGTCGCTCTCGCACCCGCAGATCGGCGACCTGTGGCGCAACATCTGCGAGAACTGCGACCTCGGCGTCTCCACCCTCCTCACCCTGGCGTCGTCGGCCCTGCCGGGCCGGCGCAGAAAGCTGCGCAGGATGATGGGGGAGCGGATCGTGCGCATCACCGTCAAACCGTTCATGGACATCTCGACCATGATCGAGGAGCGGCTCACGCAGTGCTGCGTGCACGTGGGTACGCGCGCCGAGCAGGACCAGTGCGCGCCGTTCTGCGCCGTGCAGGCCTGGCCGCAGTTGTCGCGGCAGCGGTTGTCCGCGGTGGCCGCGCGGCCCCGTGCCCCGTTCGAGGTGGTGTTGTGAACAAGGAGCCGTACGATCCGCTGCGGTTGTGCGTGTACGCGACCGTGGCGCTGCTGGCCTGGCTGCTCGGGCCGTGGGCGGTGCTCGGGTTCGCGGTGCTGGGGTTCGCCGGCTACTGGAGGGCGCGGCGAGCCGGGCTGACCCGGAGCAAGTGCCTGCTCAGGGACACCCGGCTCGTGCTGGCCTATCTCGCCCTCATCGGCCTGGCGGCACTCGCGGCTATCATCCTCTGACCCGGTCGCCGCGGGACTATTCGGCGGGCACGTACAGGCTGAGGGTCTCGGCGACGCAGGCCGGCCGCTTCTCGCCCTCGATCTCGATCGTCATCTTCAGGTTGGACAGGTAGCCGGCCGGCGTGCCCTTGACGTCGGTGAGCTCGCCGGTCGCCCTGATGCGCGCGCCGACGAGCACCGGCCGGGGGAAACGGACCTTGTTGAGGCCGTAGTTGACCCCCATGGCGATGCCCTCGACCTTGACCATCTCGAACATGAACGACGGCAGCAGGGACAGGCTCAGATAGCCGTGGGCGATCGTGCCGCCGAACGGGCCCTCCTTGGCGCGCTCCACGTCCACGTGGATCCACTGGTGGTCGTGGGTGGCGTCGGCGAAGAGGTTGACCTGGTCCTGGGTCACCGTCTGCCACTCGGTCGGGCCGAAGGTCTCGCCGACGGCTGCCTTGAGCTCCTGAACATTCGCGAAGGTCCGCATGGTCCCGAACGCTATTGCGCGGGTGGCACGGCTGCCAAGTTCGCCGCCTTCAGCAGGACACGTCGAGCTGTTGCGAAGATCTTTACTCGAAACCATCGCATAGGTGTTCGAGTCCGCGCTACAGTCTTAGGTACCGCAATCGAACAAGGGTTCGGCCTGGTGAGAGGGGGTGTGTCCGATGACGGTGCTCGCACTGCCCCCTGTCCGGACACGCCGTAGCACTTTCTTCCCAAATCTAAGACGGCCGCTATATCCGGCAATAGAGTCCGAGAGCGTGGACCCTGTGCGCAATCCCTATGCCCCCGGCGCCGGGCAGCGTCCGCCGGAGCTCGCCGGGCGCGATCGAGAGCTGCAGCAGTTCGAGGTCGTGCTGGAGCGAGTGGCCCGTGGGCGGCCCGAGCGCAGCATGGTCGTCACCGGCCTGCGTGGGGTCGGCAAGACCGTCCTGCTCAACACGTTCAGGTCCATGGCCATGCAGCGGTTGTGGGGCACGGGCAAGATCGAGGCCCGGCCCGACCAGTCGATCAGGCGGCCGGTCGCGGCCGCCCTGCACATGGCGATCCGCGAGCTGGCCCCGCGTCACCGCGCGCCCGAGCGCATCGAGGAGTTCCTCGGGGTGCTCAAGGCGTTCGCCATGCGCGATCCGGCCGCGGCCAAGGGCACCTCTCACTGGTCGCCCGGCATCGAGGTGCCCGCCAGCCGCGGGCGCGCCGACTCCGGCGACCTGGAGATCGACATCACCGAGCTGTTCGTCGACGCCGCCGGCGTGGCCACCGACCTGGCGGTGGGCATCGCGCTGTTCATCGACGAGATGCAGGACGTGCAGCCCGCCGACGTCTCCGCGCTCTGCGCCGCCTGCCACGAGCTGTCGCAGTCGGGCGGGCCGCTGATCGTGGTGGGCGCCGGGCTGCCGCACCTGCCGAGCGTGTTGTCGGCCAGCAAGAGCTATTCCGAGCGGCTCTTCCGCTACGCGCGCATCGACAAGCTCGACCGCGACGCCGCCGACATGGCGCTGATCCTGCCGGCGCGCGAGGAAGAGGTGGAGTTCACTCAGGAGGCGCTCGACGCCCTCTATGAGGCCGCCGACGGTTATCCCTACTTCGTCCAGGCCTACGGCAAGGTCGCGTGGGATCTCGCGCCGCGCACCCCGATCACCATCGAAGACGTCAAGGTCTCCGCTCCGGAGGCCGAGGAGGAGCTCGCCGTCGGGTTCTTCGGCAGCCGCTACGAGCGGGCCACCCCGGCCGAGCGCGACTACATGCACGCCATGGCGCAGATCGGCGACGAGCCGGTCGCGACCGCCGAGGTGGCCGACGCCCTCGGGCGCAAGCCGTCCAGTCTCTCGCCCGCCCGCGACAGCCTCATCAAAAAAGGGCTCATCTACAGCGCCGAGCGCGGCCTGATCGCGTTCACGGTGCCGCACTTCGGGAAGTTCCTGCGCGCTCAGCCCGTCTGAGTGACGCCCCTAGACCTCTATTGGGCTGTCTAGTGGGGAAGCTAGACAGCCCAATAGAGCTATATCAGCCTGCCGGTCGAGCGGAATATAACGCTCTCTAGCGTCAGGCCGATACTGGCGTATATTCCGTCAGAGACTCGCTGCCCTCCGAGCCGACCACAGCCATCCGCACTGCCGGGCGCCGGCCGCTGAGATAGACGGCGAAGACGACGTCGTCGTTGTCATGGTTCTGGAAGGCGAAGAAACGCCAGCACAGCTCGCGCCAGCTGTCGTACGGCTCCGGCGACGTGAGTCCGTCCCGCTGGGCGCGCCAGGCGCCACTCGACCTGAGCCGGGCCAGCGTCGCCGACTCCGACGGGCCGCGCCGCTGCTCGCACGGGGCGCGGAAGCGGGCGCGTTCGATCAGCCCGTCGATCTCCGGCGACAACGCGAGCAGCAGGGCCAGCCCCGCGGCCGTGAGCCACGACGGGTGCACCACGGCCACCCACCCGGGCACCGGCGCCAGCACCGACATCCCCGCCATCCCGGTCAACACCACGGTCCGGCCGATCGAACGAATCCCGACCGGCGCCGAGCTCACCTCGCCGAAGCAGCCGCACCCCGCGTCCGGCCGCCGCCTGCGCAGCTCCAGCAGCACGTACGTGGACATCGCGAAAAAGGCGACCGTCGCCCACCTGAAGATCGGATGGCCGGTCACCAGCAGGCCCATGGCCAGCACCAGCTCGCAGGCCGCGCACACCAGCAGCGCCGGAACCCGCAGCCGCCCCGGCACCAGGACCGCCGGCCCCAGCCTGGACAGCGCACCTGGCTCACCCCCCGAGCGCACCGTGATCACCTTGGCCATGGTGCCCAGAACGAGCAGCACGACCAGCAGCGGAAGTTGTGATTCCCACACGTGCGTCACCCCAATCCGATGTGAGCGTTGAAGCACCCGTTGACCAGGTCGCCGCCGAGCTCCACGTAGGAGAACGGCGACAACTCCACGATCCTCCCGCGCGGCGAGGTGTCGCACTCGACGCACCGGTCGCAGAACCGCCCGGCCAGACACCCGCACGCCACCACCGGCACGTCGGAGGCGCGCTTGGAGCACACGTTCGTGACCCGGAGCAGCGACCCGACCGACAGATACGGCAGCCCGGCGCACGACACCCCCGCCTGGGCGCAGCCGGTGTCGGCCCGCTCCAGCATCGGGTAGGCCGCGCCCCGCTTCTCCTCGTCGAACGTGTCGGACCAGGTGGCGGTGCCCGAGATGCCAGCCGTCATCCCCGCGTGCACGTGCGGCGGCGCGGGCACGGCCCGCGCCAGGTAAGGCGGTTGCGAGGTCGCGGGGAGCAGCGCCATGCTCCCGCCGTCCTGCCTGATCCCGATGGCGTCGAAGAGGTAACCGGGCTCGAACTTGGGATGCCGCACCTGCAGGCGACCTGAGGCCCGGTAGGGGATGATGATCGTCCGGTGGCCGCGGTGCGGCCCGCAGTCGAGCTCGACCGTCAGGTCCCTGCGTCCCTGGATCGACAGGATCGTTCCCGTGATGCGCGTGGCGTCGGCCCAGATCCGCTCGACCACCCGCCCGTCGCGTAAGGCGCGCATCATGACCATGGCACCCACGGGAAGGTCGGCGGGAGCGGTGCCCCTGCCGTGCCACGCGGTGGCCCACGGCGCGATCACGAGGCGTTCCTCGGTGCCGTCGGGGGTCTCGATGATGATCAGATGCGGGCTGACGTCCAGGATCTCGCCGGCGACGGCGCGTAAAGGGTCCGCGTCGTCCGGAGCGGGATCCGATACGCGGCCCAGGACGGCGGCGGCGAGCACCCGGCGGTGCTCAACGCTCGGATACCCCATGAGCCCCTCCCTCGTCGGGTACTAGATTCACACGACTTGGGGTGGCTTACACCGTACCGGGGCAGACAAGAGCAAAATACGCAACCCCGGGGAAGTGACTAGACATCCGGCGGCGTACAAACCGCCACCGACCTTGACGGACCTTTGTCGTGGGTGGGCCGAAACCTGAATTCCGGTTCAGGCCCAATAGGGCATCGGGCTGCGATTCTGGCCACGATGCAGACGACCGGCTGGGAAGATGAGTTCCGCGAGTACGTACAGGCCCGCGGGCCCGCACTGCTGCGTGCGGCCCACCAGCTCACCGGACATCCGCTGGACGCCGAGGACCTGCTGCAGAACGCGCTGACCAAGACGTACCTGGCCTGGGATCGCATCGAGGACAGAGGCGCACTCGACGGTTACGTGCGGCGGGCCATGGTGAACATCAACATCTCGCAGTGGCGGCGGCGCAAGCTGGAGGAATATCCGTCGGCCGACCTGCCCGAGACGACCACGTCCGAGGCGGTGGGCGGCGGCGAGGCGCACGAGCAGCTCGAACAGGCGCTGGAGGAACTGCCCGAGCGGATGCGGGCGGCGATCGTGCTGCGTTACTACGAGGACATGACCGAGCCGGAGATCGCCAGGACGCTGGGGATCAGCGTCGGCACGGTCAAGAGCACGGTGTCGCGGGCGATGGCCAAACTGAGAAGCGCGCTACTGCCGTCACGATGAGGCCGCCGCGTCCGCGTCCGTCAGGATGAGGTCCGCGCCTCCGCGTCCGTCTCGACCGCGCCGGCGGTGGCGCAGGGGCGTACGACGTCTCTGATCTTGCGCAGGCTGCCCAGGAACGCCTCCAGCTCGGACGTGCTCAGCAGCCCGGTGAGGCAGTCGTCGATGTCCTGCAGATGTTGTGGCAGCACGGTCTCCAGCCGCTCGCGCCCGGCGTCGGCCAGCACCGCGTAGGAGGCCCTGCGGTCGGTGGGGCACGCCTCGCGGCGCACCAGCCCTTCGCGTTCGAGCCGGTCGACGACCCTGGTCACGCCGCTGGTGGACAGCCCGGTCTGGGCGGCGAGATCGCTCATCCGCAGCCGCTGCCGGGGCGAGCGGGCCAGCCGGATGATGGTCTCGAAGTCGATCTCTGACAACCCCGCCGCGGTCAGCACGGGCTGGAACCGGGCCATCAGACCGGCGTACGCCTCGCTCAGGAGTCCGATGGCCGTCAGCCGGGGGTCGTCGAAGTTCAGCACGCTCACAGCCTAGCCGATGTTAGTTGACGAGTGGAATTTTCCTCGTGTACATATTTGTTGTCGCAGACATTGCACCCGGAACCCCTTCTGAGGAGAACCTCGATGACCACTCGTACCTGGGAGTCCCTGACCATCCCGGCCGCCGGCGCCTACACCTTGGACGCGGCTCACACCCGCGTCGGGTTCGTGGTGAAGCACATGATGGTCAGCAAGGTCCGCGGCTCGTTCGACTCCTTCAGCGGCTCGGTCACGATCGCCGACAACCCGCTGGAGTCGTCCGCCGAGCTCACCATCAAGGCCGACAGCATCACCACGGGCGTCGCCGACCGCGACGGCCACCTGCGCGGCGACGACTTCCTGGCCGCCGACAAATACCCGGAGATCACCTTCAGGAGCACCCGCGTGATCGGGCACAAGGGTGACGAGTTCACCGTCGTCGGCGACCTGACCATCCGCGACGTCACCAAGGAAGTTGAGCTCACGGTCGAGTACGGCGGCGCCGGCACGAACCCGTGGGGGCAGGCCGTGTGGGGCTACACGATCACCACGGAGATCGACCGCGAGGAGTTCGGCCTGACCTGGAACCAGACCCTGGAGACGGGCGGCGTGCTCGTGGGCAAGAAGGTCAAGATCGAGATCGAAGGCGAAGCCAACCCCGCCTAACCCCGCCGCGGCTCTTCGGCGCTCGGGTCTTCGGCCCTCGCCTCGGCGCTTCGGCCCTTGGCTGTCCGCCCTCAGTCGCCGGCGGCCCACCTCGCTTACGGTTATCCACAGCCCCGAAGCCCGCCCACGCTGTGGGCGGGCTTCATCCACAGACAGTTACCCACAGGCTGTTGATAACTCTTGGCGAAGCCGGGCGGTGAATCGCTTTGCCGCCTCGCCGGAAGGCCGGTACGCTGTGCTGAGCCGCGATGGCTTCCGGGAGGATTCGCCTAGTCAGGTCTATGGCGCCGCACTGCTAATGCGGTTTGGTGGCAACACCATCCGGGGTTCAAATCCCCGATCCTCCGCAGCGGAAAGGCCCTCTACCCGTTTGTGGGTGGAGGGCCTTTCGATCTTCTGAAGCGTCATAGTTGCAACGGCTACGGATTTCCCAGAGTGCGGAGGCCAGGCGTTCGCCTGCGTGGTGCATGAGGGGTGTGGATACGTGGGTGGGAGCGGGCGTCTCGTACGTCGGCCTGCTTGAGGATGGATTTCCACTGTTTTCACCCTCAGTGCGTTCTTTTGGGCTCCCGAACCGTAGTGAACACATCGTGATCGGTCACTTATCCCCAGTCTTCGGCCTCTCTTCCATCTGGAGCCTCTTGTGGGCTCGCAGTCGGGCCAGAAGCGCGGGAGGCGGCATTCCCCGACGCGCTCCGGCACTGACCTGAGACTGCCACCCGCTACGGTCGGTGCTGCCGCCCGATCTGGACCGCGGCCCCGTCCAGCAGGAGCCGCAGCCCGGCCTCGAAGAACGCGGTCAGGTCGAATTCCAGCCGGTCGTCGAGGGGCGCCGTGCGTGTCGAGAGTGCGGCGTGGAGGGACGGCAGGTGGGCGGTGTACCACTGGTCGGGCGTCAGCCCCGTGTGCAGTTCCGCGTCGTGTTGCGCCTCTAGATTCGTGGCTGTGCCTCTGACGTGGTTGGCCACCGCCCACCACACGGTCCGGGCGGTCTCGGGGTCGAGGCCGAGCCCGAGTATGGCGCTCATGCCCCAGTTGCCGAACTTGAGAAGGTTGGGCAGCGGTTGCGGGTGGGTGAGCGACATGAGCCGGGGCAACCAGGGGTGGCGCAGATAGAGGCTCCATTGCAGACGCGCTGCGAGTTCCAGATGAGCCCGCCAGCCCGGGGGAGGCTCCGGGGGTAGCTCCAGTTCGCCGAACACGGTGTCGGCCATGAGCGTGGCCATTTCCTCTTTGCCGCGCAGCAGGCCGTACAGCGACATGGTGGGCATGCCGAGCGTCGCCGCGATGGCGCGCATGGACACCGCCTCGAAACCCTGCGCGTCCGCGAGGGCGATCGCCGCGTGTACGACCCGCGCGCGCTCGTCGTTCGGGCCGGGTGTCACCGGATGTCGCTTCCGGCGCGCCCGGCCCGTCCCGGACCGGGGTGGTCCGGGTTCGGCCACCATGGTGCCGACGCGGGGGATGGCCACCACCCGACCTTGCCGACGCAGCGTGTCCAGCGCCTTGGCGGCGGTCGCGGTGGCCACTCCCCATTGTGCGGCGGCCTGCCTGATGGAGGGGACGCGGTCGCCCGGCCGCAACGCGCCCGTGTCGATGCGCCGCTCGATCTCCCGCACGATCCGCAGGTACGGAGCCGCGGAGCCGCTCCCGGTTCGCCGCATGGCCAAGAGTGTCCCATTCCTGTACTAGGGCAGTCGCGGGCCGGCCACAGCGGCCCGGCCGGCGTCGTCCCGCCCCTGGTGAGTGGCCTGATTAGCTGGCCTAGCACATCGCTTCCTGTCGCATGTGCCGTGTGTTCGCCCGGTGTACCGTCTCGCTTCGTACACCGTACAGCGGATCTATCCGAGGTGAGTATGAACCACTACGACCGTTACCTTCACGGGCCCTTCGCCCCTGTGAAGGAGGAGGTCACCGCCTACGACCTGCCCGTGACCGGGCGCCTGCCCGCCGACCTGAACGGCCGCTACCTTCGGCTGGGGCCGAACCCGCTCGGCGTGGAAGATCCCGTCACGCACTTCTGGGCCTTCGGCGCGGGCATGGTGCACGGCGTCCGGATCCGCGACGGCCGGGCCGAGTGGTACCGCAACCGCTGGGTCCGCTCGACGGAGGTTTCCGACGCACTGGACAGGATGGAACGCGGGCTGCAGCCGCCCGCGTTCCTGCCGCCCTCCCCGAACATCCACGTGCTCCGTCACGCCGGGCGCACCCTGGCCCTGTCGGAGGCCGGCGGGCTGCCGCACGAACTCGGCTACGAACTCGACACGATCGGCGAGTGCCCCGTGGGCGGGACGCCCGAGGGTTCCAGCGCCAACGCACACTCGAAGATCGATCCACGCACCGGCGACCTGCACTCGGTGGCGTACGTGCTGGGCCGTCCGTTCGCCCAGCACATCGTCACCGATCCGGCGGGTACGGTCACCCGGGTCGCTGACATCCCGCTGCCCGGGGATCTTCCGTTCCTCCACGACTTCGCGCTGTCGGAGAACTTCGTGGTCGTCTTCGACATCCCGCTGACCTTCAGCATGGACGCGATGCGCTTCCGCTGGGACCCCGCGCACCAGGCCCACGTGGGCGTCCTGCCCCGGACGGGAGGGCAGGTCCGCTGGTTCCCCGTCGAGCCCTTCTACGTCAGTCACATCCTCAACGCCTACGACGACGGCTCGACGATCACCGTGGACCTGATCGTCGCCGAGGGGCCCGTTGACGTCGCTGATCCCGGCGGCGTCAAGCCCAGGCTCGACCGCTGGAGCATCGACCTGCGTGCCGGGCGGCTGGAGCAGCGGTGCGTAGACGACCGCGTGCAGGACTTCCCGCGCGTGAACGACGCCTACGCCTCCCGCCCGCACCGCTACGGCTACTCCGCCGTGACCCCGGTGTACGGCATGCAGTTCACCCCCGAAGGTCCGCACCCCGACGACGCGTTCGCCAACGCGCTGGTCAAGCACGACCTGGTGCGAGGCACGACGCAGGTCCACGGGTTCGCAAGGGACGCCGCCGTCGGCGAGGCCGCCTTCGCCGCGGACCCGAGCGGTGACCAGAACGAGGGCGCGGAGGACGCCGGCTACCTGATGGCCTACGTCGCCGACCCCGAGCGCGGTGCCTCGGACCTGGTGATCCTGTCCGCACAGGACTTCACCGGTCCGCCCGTGGCCCGCGTCCACCTGCCCGTACGCGTGCCCCTCGGCTTCCACGGCAACTGGATCCCGGACACCTGAGAGCCGTACGCGGCAGGCGCAGCATGGGAGAGCTCGTCGAACTTCCAGTGGTAGATCTCGACCTGCTCGCCCTCGAAGCCTAAGAGGACCGGGCAGCCGGCGATCCACTTGTCCGCGTCAGGTCCCACACGTTACGTTCCCGCCGGCGCCCACCCCGTCGGGCCTCCCGCGGTGGCGACCAGGCCGCCGTCGATGACGAGGTCCTGCCCGTTGACGTAGGACGCTTCGCCCGAGGCGAGGAAGGCGACCGCGTCGGCGACGTCCTCGGAAGTACCGAGACGACCGGCGGCCACCGCGGCCACCACGGCGGCTCCGGCCTCGGCGGAGATGTTGGCATGGAACATCGGGGTTTCGATGTAGCCGGGGCTGATGGAATTGACCCGTATTCTCCTGGGAGCGAGTTCGGCCGCGAGGGTGTGCGCCAGGTTGTGCACCGCTGCCTTGGTCGCCGCGTAGAGGGAGGCACCGGGCAGGCCGCGGTAGAGCGTCCAGGAGGCGTTGATCAAGATTGCCGCACCGTCGGACAGGAGCGGAAGCGTCTTGTTGGCGGTGAAGAACACTCCCTTGAAGTTGACGTCCACGATGCGGTCGAACTCGGTCTCGGTGACGTCGCCGGTGTCCTGGAACGAAGCTATTCCGGCGTTGGCGAACACCACGTCAAGGCGCCCGTACCGGTCCCGGACCGCGTCCGTCAGCGCGTCCAGGTGGGAGAGGTCCGCCACGTCGCCGCGTATCGCGAGCACGCGGTCCCCGCCGTCCAGGTCGCCGGCGGCTGCATCCAGGCGGATCTGGTCGCGTCCGGTGATGATCACTTGTGCGCCTTCGGCGAGCAGGCGTCGTGCGGTGGCCAAGCCCATCCCGCTCGTGCCGCCGGTGATGAGCGCGATCTTGTCGTTGAATCGGGAAGTCATCTGCGTCATGGGACTCAGCGTGCCGTCCGGTCTCCCGTGTATACAGTGCGTGCTCAACGGGGGAGTGCCACCACCACGCTGTTGCGGCCGTCAGACCGGGGAGGGCACGAGCCGTTCGAGTATGTCCTCGGTGCCGGGTAGGGGGTTGTACAGCTCCAGGTGCCAGTCGGGGTGGTCGGTCACCGTCAGGGTCGTCACGTCGAAGAACAGATCATCGGCTTCGGGGTGGCGTATCGCCTTCACGGCCTGTTCGGGGACGCTCACCTCGTGGCGCGCCCACAGCTCGGCGAACTCGGGGCTGACGGCGCTGAGGCCGTCCACCACCCGGTTGAACTCCGGGGCGCCTGGATCGTGTGCGGCGTCGGCGCGGAAGGCGGCGACGACGGCCGGTGCGACCGAGGCCCACTGCACGTGCATGCCGCGGTAGCGGGCGTTGGTGAAGAACGAGATCAGACAGTTGTGATCGGTGTTGTCGTAACCGAACACCGCCCGGGTGGCGTCGTTGATCGCGAGCAGGTTCCAGTAGCGGTCCCG
This sequence comes from Nonomuraea diastatica, assembly GCF_004349015.1. Taxonomy (NCBI): domain Bacteria; kingdom Bacillati; phylum Actinomycetota; class Actinomycetes; order Streptosporangiales; family Streptosporangiaceae; genus Nonomuraea; species Nonomuraea diastatica. The sequence goes on along the minus strand of NZ_SMKP01000145.1, from coordinate 14,492 downwards.
CAGGATCGCCGGGCGCGGCATCCACGCATCCAGCAGGCGGCGCAGCTCCGGGGTGACCGAAGTGCCGCCCGACCCGCCGGTCCGCGGCGGCGGGTTGAGACCGGCCAGCACGTGCAGGTGCGCGCGCTCGGGGTCGGTCAGGCACAGTGCCCTGCTGATCGCGTCGAGTACCTCGGCCGAGACGTTGATGTCGCGGCCCTGCTCCAGCCAGGTGTACCAGGACACCCCGACCCCTGCCAGCATGGCGACTTCCTCCCGCCGCAGGCCAGGTGTCCGCCGCCTGCCCCCAGCGGCCATGCCGACGTCACCGGGAGTGAGTCTTGCCCGGCAGGCGCGCAGGTAGTCGCGGAGCTGTTCGCGGCGACGCCGCCCGGCCGCAGGGTGTTCGCTGCTCATATGGTGGGAAACAACGACGCCGGGCCTGCGCTTCCACGGGTCCGGTGCCAGTGCCTCGATCATGCGGTCCGCGTCGAGGGTGCGGCCGACCGAGGATGAGAGGTTCGTGGCCGACCTGACCTGGCTGCGGTGATCTCCGTTCTCCAAGCGGTTCGGCGTACACGCCCTCTGCGCCGTGTGCCCGGAGGGTGGGCCGGCTCACCCGCAGAAGAAAGGGGAGTCGGAGGCTGGGCGGCGGGCGCGGTGGTTGGCGACGTTGACGCGGTTGCCGCAGAGATCGGGCATGCAGTAGCGGCGGCGTCCCGCGCGGCTGGTGTCGACGAACATGCCGTTGCACGCGAGGGAGGCGCAGTGGCGGAAGCGGTCATGGCTCAGGGTCCGCAGGACGGCGAGCAGTCCCACGCCTATGAGTACGGCCAGCTCGTCCGCGAGGGAAGCCTGTGGGACGGTCGCGACGTACCACTGCCACCTGCCGCCGGCGTCACGGAAGAGGCCGGGACCGATGCCTGCCCTGCTGACCAGCATGCCGGCCTTCTCGGCGGTGTGGTCCTCGGTGGTGGTCTCCAGGATGGCGCGGACCTCCTGGCGGAGGGCGAGCACCTGGTCGAGATCGTCGCGGGACGGGGTGTGGCCGGCGGCCAGGGCGTCGGGGTGGAGGTCGTGCTCGGCCAGGAACCGCGCGAGCGCGGCTGGGTCGGGCAGCATCTCGCCCGCGCTTTGAACCGCCGGTGAGGTGTTGACCAGGTCTGTCGCCAGCCCAGCCGCGCGCGCGTAACCGGTAAAAGTTGCTTTCACGCCTTACCTCTCCTAATGTAACCGGAATAAGGCAACTATACCCCTTACATGGGAGGTGGGCATGAGCACGCACACCGAGTCCGGCACGTGGAAGCTTCGTCACCGGGTCCGCGTGCCCGGCGGTGAGGTCGCCACCGACGTCTTCGGCCAAGGGCCACCCGTGATCCTCGTCCACGGCACTCCCGCCTCGTCCTTTCTGTGGCGCGAGGTCGCCCCCATCCTGGCCCGCGAGCACTCCGTACACGTGTGGGACCTGCTCGGCTTCGGCGACTCCCGGCCGGCCCGGGGCGTCGTCCCGTCCATCGATCTGCAGGCCCGCACGCTCGCCGAGCTCGTCAGGCACTGGGATCTCGGCGCCCCCGCTCTGGTCGGGCACGACATAGGCGGGGCCACCGTGCTACGCGCCCACCTGGTGCACGGGGTGCCCGTACGCCGCCTCGCGCTCCTGGACGCCGCCGTCATCAGTCCGTGGCTGACGCCGTTCACCCACCACATGCGGACCCATGCGGACGTCTACCGCACGATGCCCGCGCAGGTCTTCGCCGACATCATCCGCCCGCGTCTTCGCACCGCCACCCACCGGCCCATGCCCGAGGCCGTCGCGAGCGCCTACCTGGCCCCGTGGGACGGAGCCGCCGGGCAGCAGCGCTGGATCGATCAGGTCGCGGCCGTGAGCGACGACGACACCCGGGACATCGAGGCCCGGCTGCATGAGATCACCGTTCCGACCCACGTCCTGTGGGGCGAGAACGACCAGTGGCTCCCTCCAGCCACCGCCGCCCGCCTCGCCGCCGCGATTCCCGGCGCCCGCCGAACCATGATCTCCGGCGCGGGCCACTTCCTTCCCGAGGACAGCCCGTACGACACCGCGGAGGTGCTCCTACGGTTCCTCGGCTGACTGGAGGGGTTCGTCTGGCCCAGCGGGCGCGTAGGGCGTAGGTCAGCCGGCGAACCTCTTCGCGCGGTCCCGGGCCCATCGTGCGGCCTGGGTGGCCTGGTCGCCGGTCATGGGGGAGCCTGGCATGCCGCCCAGGCGCTCCGTCAGGTCGGCGAAGCGCACATACTCCTGGTGAGCGTGTTCCCGGCAGGCGAGGCAGGTGACGCTCTCCGGATGCGGCGAGGTCATCGTGTAGGGCACCTGGATTCCGCAGCCGGTGGTGACGGCCCCCGGCGTGTCAGGTGCGCGGCCCAGCATCGACGTGATCATGTTGCGGAAGTCGGCGCCGGCCTGCAGCACCTTCCGGTCGACGTGGATGTGCGGATCGATCTCGCTCATGTGCGCCCGCGCCTCCCCTCCGAGTCGTCCCCGCATCACAGTATGACGCCGACCTGCCCGGCGGGCGTCAGATCACTTCGCGGAGCACGTCGTCGACCGGTGTGGCGCTCACCCCGAGGATCTTCTCGGTCGCGGAGTGGTCGACGACGAACGGGTGGCCCGGCTTGATCAGCACTTCGTGGAACTCCGCCCAGAACGGATCGTTCAGCGCGAGCAGGGTCATGTCGCGTTCGGTCAGCTCTTCCAGGCGCGGCTCCGGCGCCCCGGCGAGTTCGGCGAGCCGGCCGGCCAAATCGCGCACCGACAGGGTGGAGGTGGGTGCATGCCACGCCCGCCCGTACGCCTGCTCGTTGCGTCCGGCGGCGACCAGCGTACGTGCGGTGTCGCCGATCGCCGAGTAGCTGTGCGGCACGTCGGGTTCCTGCGGCACGAGGGCGAACCGGCCTTCGAGCACCTGGCGCTGCACCATGAGACTGAACACCGAGAAGGCGCCCGCGCCGTAGAACTGGCTGGCCCGCACCTCGGTGACCTTCGCCCCCGAGGCGGCGGCCTCCTCCCATACCCGGGCCCTGGCCCGGCCCTTGGGCCCGGTGGCGGCCAGCGGGAAGTCGGGCCTGATCGGCTGGTCCACCGGCCCGTAGCCGTACAGGTTGCCGAGCATCACGTAGGACGCTCCGGTCCGCTTGACCGCGGTGAGCAGGGACGCCGACAGGACGGGGAACTGCTCCGGCCACGTGTGGTACGGCGGCGCGGCGGTGGTGAACAGGGTGTCCGCCCCTTCCGCCAGCCGGGTGAGCCGGTCGGTGTCGGTCGCGTCCGCGGCGACCCTTTCGACGAGCGGGTGCTCGGGTCCTCCACCGGTGCGGCTGATCATTCGTACCCGCTCACCGTCGTCGGCCAGGTGTTGGGCGGTCCTGGTCGCGGTGGCCCCGCGACCCACGATCACATGAAAGGTCATGACGACCACGATGCCGATCTGCGCCTTCATGGCATAGTGGCCGGAATGCCGACTATCCGGAGGATCTGGCCATGCACCACATCGCCGTTGTCGTCGTGTCCCCCGTGCTGAGTTTCGACGTCTCGATCCCCCTCATGGTGTTCAACAGCGTTCCGCACTATGCCGTGCGCATCTGTACGGCACGCCCCGGCCCGCTGGCGACCGTCGGAGGCCCGGACATCGTGGTGCCGTACGGACTGGACGCGGTGGAGGGCGCCGACACGGTGATCGCCGTCGGCAGCGGCGGCGAACCGGCTCCCCCGGAGACGCTCGACGCCCTGCGGAAAGCCGCGGCCGGCGGCACGCGCATCGCCTCCCTGTGCACGGGCGCGTTCGTCCTGGCCCAGGCCGGCCTGCTGGACGGGCGCCGCGCCACCACCCACTGGGGCCTGGCCGGCGACCTCGCCGCCCGTTTCCCGTCGATCGAGGTGCAACCCGACCTGCTCTTCGTCGAGGACGGCGGCATCTACACCTCGGCGGGCGCGGCGGCCGCCATCGACCTGTGCCTCCATCTGGTCAGGATCGACTACGGCGCGGCGGTCGCCAACACGGCAGCCCGGCTCGCCGTCGTCTCTCCCGTGCGGCCAGGCGGCCAGTCCCAGTACATCGAGACCCCGCTGCCCGCCGAACGCGGCACCTCTCTCGCCGCCACCCGAGCCTGGGTGCTCGAACGCCTCGATCGCCCGCTCTCCCTGGCCGACCTGGCTGGTCACGCGAGGATGAGCGTGCGGACCCTGACCAGGCGCTTCCACGCGGAGACCGGGATGAGCCCGCTCCAGTGGCTGCTGCACCGGCGTATCGACCGCGCCAGGGAACTTCTGGAGACCACCCGGCTGCCCATGGATCAGGTGGCCGCGCGGAGTGGGCTGGGCAGCGCCGATTCCCTCCGCAAGCACATGGTCGACCGGGTCGGGCTCACCCCCACGGCCTACCGCGCGAGCTTCACCCAGGTGCCCACGGGTACGTAGCCAGGAGGGGTGAGGCGTGGACCGCGATCGTGCACGTGACCTGTTCGCCGGCGAGCGAGTCGCCCGCCTCGCCACGGTGAGCGGCGGCGGTGTCCCTCATCTGGTGCCCGTCACGTTCGCCGTGTCGGGCGACGACGTCGCGATCGCCGTCGATCACAAGCCGAAGTCGGCCACCCGCCTGCGGCGGCTGCGCAACATCGAGGAGAACCCCTGCGTCTGCCTCCTGGCCGATCGCTACGACGACGAGGAATGGGCGCGGCTGTGGTGGGTGCGCGCCGACGGCCGGGCCGCCATCGTGTCCGGCGGGCCGGATCGGGACCGGGCGATGGACGACCTCGTCACCAAGTACGCGCAGTATCACGAGCGACGACCGCAGGGGCCGGTGATCCTCGTCAACGTGAGCCGATGGTCGGGCTGGGCGTACTCGGACTAGCAGGAGATCGCCGTGCGCATCGGCGTGGCGACGCGCACGGTTCCTAGGCCCCGGGGGTGTGGAGGTCGGTGAGGAACTCGTCCCGGGACGCCGCCGCGGCCTCCTCGGCCGTGGTGATCGCCGCGAGGATGGCGGCGGCCAGGTTCGTCGCGTCCAGCTTCCTCCTGCTCCGTGGCGAGATCTCCAGCCGGGTGAGGACGCCGAGCGCGTCGGTGACGGCCACGATGCCGCCACCGTCGGCGCGGCCCGTGAACTCGGCGGCGGTCCACTCCTCCACCCTGGCCTCCGCCCGTTCGGCGGCGGCGATCAGCGCCTCGAGCCGCGCCTGAGCCTCCTCCATCGATCACTCTCCCCGAAGGACGTCGCGGATGTGGCCCGCGAGCGGGTCGGCGGGCACTGTGGTGTCCGAGGGCCGGCGCGTGAGGGTCTGGACGACCTCGGTCAGCCGCTCGTCCATCGCGAGGTGGGCGGCGACGATCGCCTCGCGGACGGCCCGGGCGAGCTGGACGTGGTCGAGGGCGCGCAGACCGCGCGGATCGATGGACAACGTACGCAGGCGGCCGGCGCCGGACACCTCGGCGCGGACGGTGCCGGACGGGTCGGCGCCCGCCAGGCGCTCCTCCTCCAGCTCGCCCACCGCCTCGGTCACGGCGCGGGCCCAGCCGTCGGTCTCGCGCAGGAGCCCGGCGACGTCGTCCAGCCGGCCTGCGGAGAACGCGTCGACGTGCCTCATGAGGCGTCCCTGGAAACGGGGACCCAGTAGTCGTCCATCATGGCCGGATCCTCGATGTTGGGCGTGAGGTGGAGGTCGCGCGCGCCCATGGCCGGGTTGCCGGAGCGGAAGAAGGCGCCTCTCAGGTCGTTGAGCTTGAGTTCCAGCTTGTTGAGGTCACCCTCGTAGGAGTTGTACACGTCGGCGAACTGCTTGATCAGGTTGCCGGTCGCGCTCATGAACAGGCCGACCTGGGTCATCAGCGCGACCTTCCCCACCGGATGCGCGCTCATGGCGGCCACGCTGCGCAGCATGGGAGCCGAAGTGGCGTAGAGCCCGAACACCGACAGGTCGTACTCCAGGACCTCTTTGTACTGGCCGTGCATGGCGCCGCTCATCTCGTCGGAGACCTTGCCGAGCTGGCTGTAGAGGCCGTTGACGTTGAACCGCACATATTCCTGGAGCTTCTCCACCGCATCGCCCTTCCAGTTGGGCGAGATGTCGTCGAAGTAGGAGCGCCACAGGTCGGACCGGGTGCCCTCCAGCAGTCCGGACATCTCCTTCCACTGCTCGCGGCGGTCGTAGAACAGGAACGGGTTGCCCAGGTTGAGGGTGGCCGCCACGTCCAGGGCGAGCGCGGCGACGCCGATCCCCGATATCGCCATCGCTGCCCTGGTGGACTGGCGCAGCGGGTTCAGCTGCGTGATCAGCCGCTTGTAGAAGCCGGGGTCGGTGCGCTTCGGAGCGACCGTGACGGTCCGTTGCACCGTTCCGCCGGCGTTGGCGATGTGGAGTTGCTGGTTGGCCGTCGGCGCGGTCTGGCCGGGCAGGACCAGCTTCGGCGGTTCGCCGGTCGGCATCAGGCGTCACCCCTCACTTGACGGTGCCGGCCCGCGCGGCGGCGGCGTAATTCTCGGCGGCCCTGGAGACCTTGCCGCTGTCGGTGTGCAGCACTTCGGAGAGGATGCCGGCGCTGTCCTTCCACGTGTCGGTGATGGTGTTGAACCGGTTGACGAACATCAGCCCGACGATGGGCACACCGGCGAGAGGGGCGAGGCTCCAGCCCTCGAAGCGCGGGGTCGCCTCCTTGAGCGTGTTGACGCCGGTGGCTGAGGCGTCCATGACACCGGCGAACCGGTGGACGTATCCTGTGCTCGTTTCGTAACCGCTCTGGGGGCCGCCCGAGGTGCCCGGCGGTTGCGTCGTGGGCTCGGGTGTGCCGGCCGGTGCCGACGGAGTGCGAAGGCTCGACGGGAGGCAGACGGGCGGCGGGCACGCGGGGGTGTGCGGGCACGGGCTCACCAGGGACTCCGAAGGGCTGGGTATCCCGGGCGTGGCCGCCTGAGGCGTCGTGGCCGGTTGGGTCGTCGGTGGCTGCGTAATCGGTGGCTGCGTCGGCGTGGTGGTCGCTGACGGCGTCGGCGTGGTGGCCGGGCCGGACGCCGACGGGCTCGGAGAGACGGTCGGCGAACCACTCGCGGATGGCGTACTGGCCGTGAAAGACGATTCATCGGTCGACACGGGGTCTTTCTACCATCACCGAGTAACGCCACAACCGTCCGCACCCCTCTTTGGCAGGCTGTCATAAACGTTCAGCCGAAATTCACTCTCGCGAGACGTTGACGACCGTTGGCCTTCGGGTTCTCTCAAGTTGTGGCGCGGATAAAAGGCCAGGTCGGTTGACAGCGGGTCAGGCTCTTTCTCCGTACGGCCCGCTGCCGCATTCAATGGAGCGAGGCAGGGAAAACGCCCCGGGTCAGGGCGCGGTCACGAGGGTGGTGGCCTGGCGATCGCGCCCGGTCCGGGGCGTGGATCCGGTGGTGGCGGTCACTCGGGCATGAGGACCTTGTCGATGACGTAGATGGTGGCGTTCTTCGTCTGCACGCCGCCGCAGACCAGCTTCGCGTCGTTGATCGTCAGGTTCTCGCCCGAACCCTTGACCTCGAGCTCGCCGCCCTCCAGTGACGTCAGGGTGCCTTCCTCCTCGAGGTCGGCGGGCGTCTTTTTGCCCTCCACGACGTGGTAGGTCAGGACCCTGGTGAGCTCTTCGTTGTCGCCCATGAGCTGGTCGCGGGCATCCTGCGGGATGGCCTCGAACGCCTTGTTGTCGGGCGCGAAGATCGTGAGCGCTTCGGCCTGGTCGAGCCGGTCGGCCAGACCAGCCTCCTGTACGGCCTCGTCCAGCGAGGACAGGTCGGGCACTTCGGAGAGCGCGGTCGCGGCCGTCTGGTCGGCGATGTTCGGCAGGCTGCTCTCGAGCGCGGAGCATCCGGGGCCGATCGGGGCGCCCCCCGGCCCTGGCGACGTGTCAGGTGAGGTGCCGGGCGACGAATCCGGCGAGGGGACCGGCGAGGAGAGGGTTGGCGAGTGCGCGGATGCGCCGGTCATTCCGGCCGTGGAGGCGGTCAGCGCCAAGGCCGCCGCGAGAAGCATACGTTTCACTGTGTACCCCCGTGTTCTGTGGCGCCGTACCGGGCGGGCCTGGCGCGGCGTCAAGGTGCCCAGGTTCGCGACCCGGGTCTCCACTACCAGTGTCGGAGGTCATAGAGCATGTCGGAGTTGCATTTACCCCAAAAGGCACAAAAGGCATAGAACGAAACTTTTGCCGTATAAGGGATTTAAGTCTCATCAGTAGCATGGCGTCGCGGGCGTGCCGCGGCACCGGCCCGTCGCATCAGACGGACGAGCCGGTGCCGCGACCGAGGCGCCGCGCGAAGGCGCCCCGGGCAGGAGCGGGCTATTCCTGAAGGACCGACAGGACGTTTCCCGCCGGATCCCTGAACCACGCGATCGGCGGGCCCTCCGCGCGGAAAACGCCCTTCTCGTCCGTCGGCATGCCCTCGTAACGCTCGAAACGCACCCCCCGCGCCGCGAGCTCCTCCACCGCCTTGTCGATGTCCTCGACAGGGAAGTTGAGAATCGTGAACGAGGCCGGCGTGTGGGCGTCGCCCTTCGGATAGACCAGAACGCCGTTGCCGCCCTCGATGTGCAGCGTCAGCATCCCGTGCTCCTCGGAAACCCGGAGCCCGAGCGTGCCGCCGTAAAACTCTTTCGCGGCCGCGACGTCGTTCACGGAGAAACCGCTGAACGCCTTTGTCGTGCCGAACATGGTGATCGCCGCCTTTCGTCGTGGGGCCCGCGGTGCGCCGGTCTTCTCCCCCGGCTCCAGCACCGCGTGCCTTCCTACGACAGACCTGCCCGCCGCGGGAAACTCATCGCCGCGTCGCCGGGTTTTCTCCGTCCCGAGATCCGCCCGCGGTGGGCCCGGGAGCGGAAAGGCGCGCAGCGCGCCCGGCCGGCGGGCGCGCTGCGCGTGTTCTGGGAAGGTCAGCCGGTGCGGAGCGTGAGCTGGTACGTGCTCAAGATCTCATTGACCGGCTGGTGGTACGTCGTGCCGCCGACCCGGCAGTTGCCCGAGCCGCCGGACGTCACGCCCTGGGCCTGGTTGCCGGAGATGAACGAGCCGCCCGAGTCGCCGGGCTCGGCGCAGGCGCTGGTGCGGGTCAGGCCTCTCACGGTGCCCTGCGGGTAGGTGACGCTGGCGTTGTGCTGCTGGATGGTGCCGCAGCGCCAGCCGGTGGTGGAGCCGGAGCGGCAGATGGACGAGCCGACGGAGGCCTGCGAGGAGCCGCGGACGGTCACGGTCGAGCCGCCGGAGCCGCGTACCAACGGCTGCGGGGTGTTGCCGGGCGCGGCGACCCAGGCGTAGTCGTTGCCCGGGAAGGACGAACCCTGGACGGTGCCGGTCGGGTTGGTGGTCCTGGCACCGGCCCGGCCGCAGTGCCCGGCGGTGACGAAGCCGGGGGTGCTGCCCCGGGTGACGGAGAAGCCGACACTGCAGCGGCTCGAGCCGATGTAGTAGGCCGATCCGCCGATGATGTTGATCAACGGCTTCGGCTGCTCGGCGGTCGCCGACACGCTCAGCGCCTCCTTGTCGACGCCCGCGGCGTCGGCGAGGGCCTGCGCGGCTTCCACGGTGGACGCCTGGACGGAGACGTTGTTGGTGGTCACGTCCACGTACCAGAGGGCGGCACCGGACCTGGCGGATTCCGGAGCCTGGTCGATCTTCTGGACGATTCCCTCAAGCTCGGCCAGCGTGCGCTTGACGACGACGGGCTGCGCGCCCTGCTCCTCGATGGCGGCGGTCTCGGCGGGGTCGGTGGTGGCGACCATGAGCTTGGAGGCGTCGTCGTTGAGCCAGGCGCCGCCGAACGAGTCGCCGCCCAGCTTGCCGCTGAGCGAGGCCTCGGTGGCCGCGGCGCGCTGCTCGTTGGCCAGCCGGGTGATGACCTGCTCCTCGGACAGGCCGAGGTCGCGTTCGAGCGCGTCGATCACGGGGGGAGGTGCGGAGGGGGGAGCTGATTGCGGTGCCGGTTCAGCGAACGCTGGGCTGAGGGGGGTGGCCAGGCAGGCGGCGAGGATGATGGATCCTGCCACCGCACCGCGTTTACTCAACATGAGCACTCCTCGATTGGGGGTGCTGTCAAGTTAACGGTTGTTAACGCTTCTCGTCAGATGTCAAACAGGCCCTATTTCGGTGTTATATCCGCGATTTCGGCCGTGGGCCCGAACCGGCGGCCGTCCGCCTATAAGGCCGCTCCCCGGCGGCGAGCGGGCGCCGCCGGGGAGCGGCCCCGGTCACCGGCGCGCCGGGGCGAGCGTCGTGGAGCGCGCCGTCAGCAGGGCGATGAGCGCGTACGGCACCACCATGAGGGCGAACGTCAGGCCGTGAGACACGTACGACGACGTCGCCCCGTACGCGGCATAGACGGCGAGCGTGACCACGTTCATGCCCAGACCGGCGACCGACGTCACGGTGGCCCTGGCCGTGCCGGTGATCCGCTCCTGCATCCGCGCGTCCGCCACCACCCCGGCCAGCTGGAACGCCCCGAAGGCCAGGGCGATCAGCACGAACCCGGCCGGGTGCCCGCTCACCGCCCCCGCCGCCATGGCCAGCGCGGCGAGGGCGATCGTCAGGGCGTACGCGCGGGGCGGCATGTGCTGGGCGCGTCCGGCCAGCAGGCCGCCCGCCGTGGCGCCGACCCAGGTCAGGAGGATGAGCAGCGGGATGACGGCCTTGGTCACACCCGTGTCGGCCGCGAGGTAGGGGATGTACTCGTCCAGCGCCCCCCAGATCGCCGTCACGAAGGCGACCAGCAGCACCGCACGCAGGACACGGCGGTCCGTGCGGGCCTCCTCCAGACCGGCCTTCAGAATCGCCAGGTAGCCCTCATCCGCGCCGTCGCCGCCGCGCGTGCGGTGCTCGGGCAGGGTGAGCGCCGTGGCCGCGCACAGGACGCAGGCCAGCACGCTGGCGACGCCCACGGCCGGATAACCGCCGGCCGCGAAGACGGGCACGGCCAGGCCGATCGCCGACGCGGCGGCGACCGTGCCCACGGCGGTGGCCCGGCCCATGACGGCGGTGTAGCGGTGCGCCTGGCCGCGGCGCTCCAGCTCCTCGTAGGAGAGGGCCTCGAAGGCGCCGGAAACCAGCGCTCCCTCGGCTCCCCACAACACGAAGCCGAGCGCGAACGCCCAGTAGGAAGGGAAGAGTAACCACAGAGCGAAACCCAGCCCGGCCAGCAGCGGGCCGAGGAACAGGGTGGCGCGCCTGGACAGCCGATCGGCCCAGGCGCCGGACGGGATCTCGAGCACCATGCCCGTCACCGACCAGATGACGAACAGGGACGACGTCTCGGCCACGGACAACCCGGTGTCGATGAACAGCAGCGTATAGACCGGGTAGATCAGCAGGAATTCGCCGAGGAACGTGTAAACGTACAGCGACGCGACAAGCATGAGGCCTTCCAGGGGGACGAGTAGGGACTCCGAGTGCTTGTCGCCTCGGAGGCCCGCGCGCCCCGCGCCGGCCCCTGGTTATGGATCAATGTCGCCAGGTCATACCGGGCAGTCTAGCGCCCACTCCGTCGCCGTCCACCCCGCCGCGGCCCCGGGCCGCGCGGCGGTCACCGCGCGGCGCCGCGCGGACGGGCCCGCCGGCAGGCCCGTCGCGTCAGTCGCGGTCGTCGTCGTCGAACGACTGCAGGACCCGCTCGAACGCGTCGCCGACAGGCCGCAGCACCTCCGTGAACGCGTTGACCAGCGGGCCGAAGATCTCGGTCACCTCGGTCATGAGGTCGGGACTCTTGCTCTCGGGAGGCGCCCAGCGCATGGCGTCGGCGCTCAGCGTCTCCCACTCGTCGACTACGCCGTCGATCGCGTCGAGCACATGGTCAGGATCGCTTGGCATGGCCGTTTCCCCTGGAAGTCACCCGGTGGAATCGCTCCGTGGCGAAGGAGCCGTCATGACCACGGTACTTCAGACCGGGATGGACACGCCCACGCCGCCTCGGGTCTGTGCGCCGTACCGCTCCTTGTCGGCGCTCAGGTCGAGCGGGCGGATGCTGGAGCGGGCGGCGAGCACCTCGTCGGTCAGCAGCGCGGCGGGCACCAGCCACGACACCTCGAACTCCAGCCCGTCGGGGTCCTTCGCGTAGAGCGCTTTGGTGGTGCCGTGGTCGGAGGCGCCGACCAGCGCGCCGAGCTCGCGCAGCCTGGCGGCGACGCGCTCGAGCTCGGCGAGGGTGTCGACCTCCCAGGCCAGGTGGTAGAGGCCGACCGAGGTGCGGCCCGCCGGTGAGGGGGCCGCGTCGCCGCCGATCTCGAACAGGCCCAGGTCATGGTCGTTCGTCGAGCCGGGGGCCTGCAGGAACGTGGCGCCCGGCAAGCCCATGACGACCTCGAAACCGAGGGCGTCACGGTAGAAGGCGACGCTGCGCTCCGTGTCGCGAACGTAGAGGACCGCGTGGTTGAGCCGCTGAACCGGCATGGTGTACCTCTCTCGACGGAGCTCACCACAAATGTATGAGAGTTCACCTCTTTTGGGTGCCTTGGCCACGGCATTCATCCCGCGTTCAACGTGACATCAGCCAGATGAACGATCATCCCCCGACATCGGAAAGTCCGGTCGCTTCGCGACGTGCCGTGATCGGACGGCTGCCGGAGCGGGCGGTGGGGAACACGCGGGCGGGTGTGGTGCGCAACTGTCGGACCGAGGCCGTACCGTTCTCCGGGTACCCGAACCGAGGAGATTGCCGATGCACGACACCGAAGAGGCGCTGTTCAGGGCGGTCCACGGCATCGCGGGCAGGCTCGCAGGCCAGCCCGTGCCCGTGGTGATGGACGCGTTGCTGCGCGACCTGCCCAAGGCTCCCGGCCTCGAGGTGACGGAGATCCGCAGGATCGCCGAGGAGATCAGCGTGGGCCGCGACCCATCGGGCTTGTGAGCACCTGGTCGCGGGGGGAGCATCGAGTAGCATTTACCCCATCTCAACCAGCTTTGCGCTGGTACACGTGTTAGGAGTACGTGGGTGACGCTGGTCGCAGGGGTCGATTCCTCCACGCAGAGTTGCAAGGTCGTCATTCGCGACGCCGAGACGGGCGCGCTGGTCCGGCAGGGCCGGGCCTCGCACCCCGACGGCACCGAGGTGCACCCGTCACACTGGTGGGCCGCATTACTCCAGGCCATCGAGGAGGCCGGCGGGCTCGACGACGTGGCCGCCATCAGCGTGGCCGGCCAGCAGCACGGCATGGTCTGCCTCGACGCCTCGGGAGACGTCGTCCGCGACGCCCTCCTGTGGAACGACACCCGCTCCGCCCAGGCCGCCGCCGACCTGGTCACCGAGCTGGGCGGCCCCCAGGCGTGGGCCGACGCGGTGGGTTCGGTGCCCGTGGCGTCGTTCACCGTGACCAAGCTGCGCTGGCTGGCCGAGCACGAGCCCGCCAACGCGCAGCGCACGGCGGCGGTGTGCCTGCCGCACGACTGGCTCGCCTGGCGCCTAGCCGGCGCCCTCGCCTCGGGCCCCTTCGACGCGCGCGCCTGGCGCGAGGCCCCCACGCCGCCCCTCGACCAGCTCGTCACCGACCGCGGCGACGCCTCCGGCACCGGCTACTGGTCCCCCGCGACCGGCACCTACCGCACCGACCTGCTGAAGACCGCCCTCGGCACCGTCCCGCACCTGCCCAAGGTGCTCGGGCCGCAGGAGGCGGCGCCGGGTTCCGCGCGCGTGCTGATCGCGCCGGGCACCGGCGACAACATGGCGGCGGCGCTCGGCGTCGGCGCCCGGTCCGGTGACGTCGTGGTGTCGCTCGGCACGTCCGGCACCGTGTTCGCGGTCGCCGAGACACCCAGCGCCGACCCCACCGGCGCGGTCGCCGGGTTCGCCGACGCGACGGGGCGCTTCCTGCCGCTGGTGTGCACGCTCAACGCCGCCCGCGTCATGGACGCCGCCGCCCGCATCGCCGGCGTCTCGCTCGACGGGCTGAGCGACCTCGCCCTCCAGGCGCCGCCGGGGACGGAAGGGCTCACGCTGGTCCCCTACCTCGAAGGCGAGCGCACCCCCAACCGCCCCACCGCGACAGGCTCGATCCACGGGCTGAGCCTGTCCACCGCCACCCCCGCCCACCTGGCCAGGGCCGCCGTCGAAGGCATGTTGTGCGGGCTGGCCGACGCGCACGACGCGCTCGGCATGCGTCCGGAACGCGTGCTGCTGATCGGGGGCGCGGCCCGCTCGGAGGCGGTCCGCCGCATCGCCCCCACGATCTTCGGCGTGCCGATCGCGGTGCCGCCACCCGCCGAATACGTCGCCGACGGCGCCGCCCACCAGGCCGCCACCCTGGTCACCACCCCCGACTGGCACTCGGAAGCCCCCCAGACGTACGAAGCCGCCGCCGTCCCCGACATCCGCCACCGCTACGCCCGCGCCACGACTCACATCCTCGACTGACGGCTCCTGCACGGCTCCGCCCGGCGGACTGCGCCGGAGCCGGGGCGGCGGTGAGGCTGGTGAGCGTTCCCCTGGAAGGGCGGGAACCCACGACGGTGGGTGGGGCCCACCGTGCGCAGCCGTAAGAAC